>JALHUB010000076.1 GCA_022865685.1 Dehalococcoidia bacterium
GTCAAGCTGATGGCGCTTACGCTTCGCAACGAGTCGGGCCGGGCGCGCCGCCTCTCGGCGACGGGCTACGTCGAGTGGGTGCTCGGCGAGCAGCGGGCAAAGTCGCTCCTCCACGTCGTCACGGAGATCGACCCGAAGAGCGGCGCCGTCTTCGCCCGGAACCCCTACAACGGCGACTTTCCCGACCGCGTCGCCTTCTTCGACGTGGACGAACCGCACTGCACCGTTACCTGCGACCGTACTGAGTTCCTCGGCCGTAACGGCCTGCCCGGTCGGCCGGCCGCGATGACGCGCGCCCGCCTATCGGGCCATGTCGGCGCCGGGCTGGACCCCTGCGCCGCGCTGCAGGTCCAGGTCGACCTGGCCGACGGCGATGAGCGGGAGATCGTCTTCGTCCTCGGTGTCGGGCGGCACGAGGAGGAGGCGCGCGCATTGGTGCAGCGCTTCCGCGGCCTCGGGCCCGCGCACGCGGCCTTGGCGGCGGTCAAGGAGCACTGGGAGCGCGTCCTTGGCGCCGTCCGCGTCGAGACGCCGGACCCAACTGTCAACATCCTCGCCAACGGCTGGCTTCTCTATCAGGCAGTCGCTTGCCGCCTTTGGGCGCGGACCGGCTTCTATCAGTCGGGTGGCGCCTTTGGCTTCCGCGACCAGCTCCAGGACGTGATGGCGCTTCTCCACGCCCAGCCGCTGCTCATCCGTGACCACCTGCTGCGCTGTGCGGCCCGCCAGTTCCGCGAGGGAGACGTCCAGCACTGGTGGCATCCGCCGACAGGGCGCGGCGTGCGAACGCGCTGCTCCGACGACCTTCTGTGGCTGCCACTGGCGACGGCCCGCTACGTCCTCGCCACGGGCGATACCGGCGTCCTCGACGAGCGCGTCGCCTACATCGAGGGGCGGCCGCTCAACCCGGGCGAGGACTCCTACTACGACCTGCCCGCGCGGTCGGAGGAGACGGGCACGCTCTACGAGCACTGCGTCAGGGCGATCGAGCAAGGAACACGACTCGGCCGGCACGGGCTGCCGCTGATCGGCTCCGGCGACTGGAACGACGGCATGAACATGGTCGGCCTGGGCGGTGAGGGCGAGAGCGTCTGGCTGGCGTTTTTCCTCCACCACGTGCTCACACAATTCGCGGAGGTTGCGCGCCTCTACGGCGATGCCGCCTTCGCCGAGCGCTCGGAGTCGGAGGCTGCGGCGCTCAGCCAGTCTGCAGAGTTGCACGCCTGGGACGGCGACTGGTACCTTCGCGCCTACTTCGACGGTGGCGAGCCACTTGGCTCTGCCCGCAGCCCGGAGTGCCGGATCGACTCGATACCTCAGAGCTGGTCTGTGATATCCGGCGCCGGCGACCCGCAGCGCGCTCGCATCGCGATGGAGTCCGTCGACCGGCTGCTCGTGCGCCGCGATCACGCTCTCATCCAGCTCCTTGACCCGCCCTTCGACAAGTCCGACCTGAACCCCGGCTACATCAAGGGCTATCCGCCGGGCGTGAGGGAGAACGGGGGCCAGTACACGCACGCCGCAATCTGGGCGATCATGGCGTTCGCGGCACTGGGCGACGGCCGTCGCGCCTGGGAGCTGCTCTCGTTGATCACTCCACTCAACCACGCATCGAGCCCGGAGGAGGCGGCGACCTATCGTGTCGAGCCGTACGTCGTCGCCGCCGACGTCCACGCGCTGCCGCCGGATGCCGGCACAGGCGGCTGGACCTGGTACACAGGCGCCGCCGGCTGGATGTACCGGCTGATCATCGAATCGCTGCTCGGCCTTCGCCTGGAAACAGACCGGCTATCCTTCACGCCCTGCCTGCCGCCCGACTGGCGGTCGTTCACTCTTACCTACCGCTACCGGGAGACGACCTACGAAATCACCGTTCGGCAAGGGGGCGCGGCTGATGGAGTGCGCGTAGTCGTAGACGGCGTTGAGCAGCACGAGGCGTCGATCCGGCTCATCGATGACCGTCAGCCGCACACGGCCGAGGTCGAGATCGGTGGGGCTGGTGACGGTAGCGCCGCCGTGACGGAGCCTCCCTCCGTGTCGCACGCATGACCCTCCAGACAAGCTGACGGCGTTCAGCTCTGCCCGCGTCCGTCACGCGAAGCGTGAATGTCAGTTACGTCAGTGAAGGTTACGATGTCGCCCAGTGGTTGACCGCCGGCTGCGGCAACCGGGGAAGCGCCGACCAACAGCCATCTAATTTGCCCGTCAGGCCTGTGGAACCTCAGCAGCCTGATCGGGCTCAGGCATCAGGCGCTGCGCCCGTTTCGGCATCCTTTCCCTCCGACGGTTCGCGACCAGGGCGTGTTTCTTTCGCAGCCGCTCGCTCTCGGTCAGCCGCCATCTCCGCCAACATGCGCTCGCGTGTTGCCTGTTGTTCCGCCTCCGTTTGCAGCGCCGGCGAGCCGTGCATCGGCTCGGCCGCTGGTTTCTCTTTGCGACCGAATAAACGCTTGAAGAACATCATCTGAATCCTCCGACCCGCGTCTCATATTCCACTCCGTACACCGAACTGCCGCAACGGGGCACAGACTTGGGGAAGAGTATTGTATCACTAGTGTCAACGCCGTTTCCTGAGCCGGAAGCCGAAGCACGCGCGGATCCTGCAGCACCGGCGATCCACATCACTCGGTCGAGCGCACCCTGCAATCGAAGCCGAACAATACGGGCTGCCACGTCCGAATCGTTTGCGTTCTGGGTTCGTAGCGTACCTGTCACGCGGCGCTCAGCCCACCGTCGACGGGCAGGAGAACACCGGTAATGTACGAAGCCTCGTCCGAGGCTAGGAAGGCAGCAACGGCGGCGCCTTCCCATGGGGACGCGAAACGCCCTAAGGGAATGCGCTGCAGGACGGCTTCACGGAGCTTCCCTTCCCCGTACAGCGGCTTCACCAGGGGGGTGTCCACGAAACCGAGGAGGAGGGCGTTGGCTCTAATGTTGTAGCGACCGTAGCGACTAGCGAGGAAGAGAGTCAGAGAGTTGACGGCACCCTTCGAGGCCGTGTAGTTGACGCTGGGATTAGGGCGTATGGAGGAGATAGAGGAGACGTTGATTATCACGCCGCCGCCGCCCTCTATCATCCGGGGGATGGCATGCTTGCACATCAGGTACATTCCCTTGACGATGACGTCGAAAGTCCTTTTCCAGTCATCTTCGGTCGCGGTTTGGATGTCGCCCCCGAAGGCGACGCCGGCGTTGTTGTGCAGCACATCGAGTCTGCCGAACCGTACCATGCACTCAGTCACGGCGCGCTCGCAGTCCTGCTCGCTCGTCACGTCCGCCGCGAAGGGGAATGCCGCTCCGCCTTCTTGGCGAACGCTGTTGACAGTAGACTGAGCCGCTGATTCAACGCTGTCGACGCAGAGAACGTGGGCTCCCTCGCGGGCAAACTGGATCGCGGTCGCCTTGCCATTGCCCATCCCCTCAACCCTTGTCCCAGCTCCGACGACGACAATGGTTTTGTCCTGCAGACGCCTTTCCATCAAGAACTCCTTTCCGTTCCTCGGCGCCGGATGCTCCGGCGCCACTCATGTGGGGTCGCCGACATTTTGGTGCAACCCTGGCTATTCGAGTAATCGTGATGACTACAGAGGCCCTCACGCGTACAATGTGGCGGACTGCAGGGAGCGTCGGGCACGTTCGGATTCGAGAGGATGCAAACAGATGGACGAATTGGTGCGAAACGCGTTGAAACAACGCCTAGGCATGAGTGAGGAGCAGTTAGACCGGATGTCGCCAGGCATTCAGAAGGTGCTGTCGCCCAAGCTGCTTGCATACAAGATCGTGGCGGAGGTCACGGAGAGCGTGCTTTGCCCGGGCGGTTTCGAGGTAGGCCAGCGGCTGGTGGTGGGCCCGGGGACGAACGTCAATGTCGAGGAGACTACGTGCCCTCTGTGCATCGGCGTGCTGGGGCCAATGATGGAGCGCGTGCATCTGATCTGGGACCGGATCCTTGAGGGAGTGGATCCCAACGAAGGCTGGCTTCGACACCTCGTCTGCTACGACCCCGGTCTTGAAAGGGGCGGCCTGGGAACGGTTGCCTTCAAGGTATACGCGGAGAAGGCTGGCTGACGACGGTAGCGACTAGTGGCGGGCTAAGGCCGCTCGAAAGGAAGGCCGGGAGTGATCTTATTGAACCCGAAGAAGCTCAGCCTACGGTACCCAGACAAGCGCTCGCTGGAGGTAATGGCCGGCACAATCGACTTCTTCGAGAAGAAGGGGAAGAGACGGCTCAAGGAGGACACCCACGCGCGCGTCTGGTACGACGACTTCCTCACGTTTGTGAAGGACGAGCGGATCTTCGCCACGCTGCTTACTCCTCCCGACTACGGGGACGCGGACTCCCGCTGGGACACCTTCCGCAACGTGGATTTCAATGAGATTCTTGGATTCTACGGCCTCTACTACTGGTACGCCTGGCAGGTCACGACGCTTGGCCTCGGCCCCATCTGGATGAGCCGGAACGAAGAAGCGAAGCGCCGTGCCGCCGAGTTGCTGAAGGACGGCGCGGTGTTCGCCTTCGGACTGTCCGAGCGACAGCACGGCGCCGACATCTACTCGACGGAGATGACGCTCACGCCGCAACCCGACGGCAGCTACAGGGCCAACGGAGAGAAGTACTACATAGGCAACGGCAACGTCGCCCCGATGGTCTCGACCTTCGGGAAGATGGCGGACAGCGGGGAATACGTGTTCTTCGCGGCCGATTCGGGGAAGCCCGGTTTTGATCTGCTGGACAACGTGGTCGCGACGCAAGCGTACGTCTCAGCGTTCGCGCTGCGTGACTACCCAATCAGTGAAGCAGACATACTCTCGAGAGGACGAGAGGCATGGGACGCCGCCCTCAACACCGTCAACATATGCAAGTTCAACCTGGGCGCGGCGTCCATCGGCATCTCGACACACGCGCTTTACGAGGCGATTAATCACGCCGCCAACCGGCGTCTCTACAACATGTACGTCACTGATTTCCCGCACGTCAAGCAGATGTTCACCGACGCCTACGCGCGCCTGGTAGCGATGAAGCTCTTCACGCGTCGGGCCGCCGACTACATGCGGGTCGCGTCGCCGAACGACAGGCGCTACCTTCTCTACAACTCCGTGGTGAAAATGAAGGTGACGACGCAGGGGGAGGAAGTCATAGACCTGCTCTGGGACGTGATCGCAGCGAAGGGCTTCGAGAAAGATATGTACTTTGAGAGCGCCGCCATGGACATCCGCGCCCTACCGAAGCTTGAGGGCACAGTTCACGTGAACATCGCCCTGATCCTGAAGTTCATGGCCAACTACTTCTTCAACCCCGCTGAGTACGCCGCCATCGGTCAGCGCTCGGAGCCAAATAACGACGACTACCTCTTCCGACAGGGCCCGGCAAAGGGGATGGGCGATATCCAGTTCCACGATTACAACGTTGCCTACAGCGACTGGGACCTGCCCAACGTTAACCTCTTCCGCGAGCAAACAGCCGTATTCGCGGAGATGCTGGCGGCGGCGCCTCCCGACGAAAGCCAGAGTCGGGACACCGACTTCATTCTGACCGTCGGCGAGATGTTCACGCTGGTTGCCTATGGGCAGCTCATCCTGGAAAACGCCCGTATCTACGATGTGCCGGCCGACAGCGTCGACCAGATCTTCGATTGCTTCGTGCGTGACTTCTCGAAATTCGCGCTGCAGTTGTACAGCAAGCCGCGGTGCAACCCGGAGCAGTCGGGCTATTGCCTGAAGATGATACGCAAGCCGGTGGTGGACGACGAACGCTACGACCGCGTGTGGCGCGACCACGTGTACGCCCTCAAGGACGCCTACGAGATGAATCCGTAGGTTCCGGAGGTGCTCCGGAGTGTTGCCGCTGTCTTCGATTCCGACAGCGCCGTGGGGAATGCGGGCCGGCGCTACGTCGCGGGACCCGCGACGAACCGCTGCTGCACTCGCGCTAGTATTTCGCCTGCCTCCCGCATCATCCTCGCGAGAAGTTCTTCGCAGCTCACGACGTCCTCGATGAGTCCGATGGACTGGCCCACAGGAAACGGGCTGCAGTCGATGTCGCCGCTTTGCCAGGCAGCGCTTTGACGCTCGCCGGCAATCAGAGGAATAATCTCCTCGAGACCTCCGCTTCGCGCTTCCACTTCCAGCACTTTCTCGACCTGCGCGTTTCTCAGCGCCCGCATCTGGAGGTTGATGCTGCGGCAGATCATGACGGTGTCGTTCTCTCGCCGCTGGACCAGTTCTTCCTTGACTCGCCGGTGCGCAAGGCACTCCGTGGTCGCTATGAATCTCGACGCCATCATCACACCGTCCGCGCCCAGGACCATAGCCGCCGCCATCGCGCGTCCGTCGGCGATGCCGCCCGCCGTGACGACCGGGATTCGCACCGACTGGCAGATCCGCGGCGTAAGCAGCATGGTGGTGACGTCTTCGTTCAGCGGATGACCGCCTTCTTCGAAGCCGGCGGCAATGACGGCGTCGTAGCCCGCCTCCTCAGCGTGCATGGCGTGCTTCACCGAACCGACTTTGTGTATCAGTTTCACTCCTGCATCCTTGGCCCGCCGGATCGCTTCGGGTCCCAGGTACTTGTCCAGAGGCGCGCCCGATATGTCGATGGCGCATACCTTCTCCTCGCAGCAGACCCGAAAGTAGTCCTGATGGAGGTCCTTGGCTATGCGTACCGAGGGCAGGAGAGTTAGATTCACGCAGAACGGCTTGTCCGTGAGCTGCCTTGTCCTGGCAATTGCCTGGCGCAGTTCCTCTCCGGAGCCGTAGTTGCCCGCGGTGAGGTTGCCCAGTCCGCCGGCGTTAGATACGGCGGCGCAGAGCTCGGGTTTGGCCAACCACATCATCGCGCCGCACAGAATCGGATACCTGACGCCGAATAGCTCGGTAGCCCTGGTCTTCAACGGTCCCCTCCTGGTCGGTGTCCTTTGCCGTGCTGGTCTCATCCTATTGCCTCGACCGCATACTGCCAGATTCGAGGAATGTGAGGCTCACAGTCCTTGTTGGTAGCGCGCGTCAGGCGCCAAATCGTTCCTTCACGACCTTGAACGCGGCTTCGGTCACGTTGAGCGTTTCGTCGATGTCCTTCTCGCCGTGCGCTGCGGAGAGGAACCAGTTGTGGTGCGGATGGAAGAAGACCCCCCCGCGAGCGCACTCTCCGCAGAACATGCGGTTCTTCTCGAAGACTGCATCCCCAACGAACGTGAGGAACGGGATCGCGGGCGGCCCCGACTGGTGGATATCCAGTCCGAGGGAGCGGGCCTGTTGATCCAATCCCTTCCGCAGGCGCGTGCCCATCGCCTCCATGCGCTGAATGCCGCCTTCGTCACGCAGCGTCTCGATGGTTGCCCGGGCGGCCGCCATCGCGACGGCGGCCGTCCAGAACGACCCGGTGAAGAACACCGATTCCGCCGCCGGCCGCAGCTCGTCGCGACCCAGACCCGCGGCGATCGGGTAGCCGTTGCCGAGCGCCTTGCAGTAGCAGGTGATGTCCGGTTGCACGCCGAAGTAGTCACCAGAGCCCTCGAGGCTAAGCCGGAAGCCCGCCCGCACATCGTCGAGGATGAAGACGATGCCCTCCCTGTCGCAGAGATCGCGGACGCCCTGGAGGAATCCCGGCGCCGGCATCTCCGAATCGTGAAACGCCTCGTGACGGAAAGGCGTCAGGATGATTCCCGCGACTTTCCCCGCGTTCTCCGCAGCGACGCGCTGCAGCTCCTGGAGGTCATTGTAGGTGAAGGTAAGGACATCCGCTTTCTGCGAAGGCGTTATCCCCGCACCGCTGGGCGTGCACCAGGCGCCGATCCCGTGGTAGGCGCCGGCCGCCATGATGATCTTGTCGCGGCCCGTATGTGCTCTCGCTACTGCCAACGACCAGGTCGTGACGTCGGAGCCGTTCTTGGCGAAGGCTGTCCAGCCGGCCCAGGGTGTGATCCCCACCAGGAGCTCAGCCAGTTCCGTCCAGATCTCGCCCGGCAGGTTCTGGCAGTCGGCGCGGTCCATCTGCGCCTTTGCAGCGGCCTCGACGCGCGGGTGACGGTGGCCGAGCACTATCGGTCCGTAGGAGCACATGAAGTCGATGTACTCGTTGCCGTCTACGTCCCAGATGCGGCATCCTTCGCCGCGCGCCAGGAAGCTCGGGTACTCGCCCTGTGTAAGGAGGCCCGGGCTCTGGTGCCCGTAGATGCCGTTCAGGACAACGTTGCGGGCGCGCGACATGAGCGCTTCGCTCTTTGTGAAGGTGCGCGGCGATTGACTGGCCATGGTGGCCTCCTTCCATGCAACGGGTAGCCGGTGTAGCTAACGCGTGCCGTCCAACAGCGATACGACGGCTGCTTCTATGTCGTCGGGCGTCAGGCCGTGGATGGCGCAGAGCTCGGGATAGCTTGCCACCTCAGTGCAGAACGTGTCCCGAATACCGACGCGCGCCAGCCTGCCGGCGCCCTTCTCGGCGATGACTTCCGCGACCGCGGCGCCGAGACCGCCGATTATGCTGTGCTCCTCGACCGTGACGATCCGTCCCGTCTCGTCCGCGGCGCTCTCGACGGCCGCGAGATCGAGCGGCTTGATCGTGTGCATATCGATGAGCCGCGCCTCGATGCCCCTCGCCTTCAGGCGGTCGTGGGCTTGGAGTGCCGGGTGCACCATTGTACCGGTGGCGATGATCGCGGCGTCGGAGCCGGCGCGCAGCGTGACCGCGCGGCCGGTGCGGAACTCATAGTCTTCGTCGTGGACCGGCAGGAAGGCGCCGAGACGCACGTACACCGGCCCGGGAAGCGCGGCGGCGGCGCGGATGGCCTGCTCCGCCTCGTGGCCGTCGCCGGGGACGATGACGGTCATGCCGGGGATCGCGCGCATGAGCGCGATGTCTTCGATGGCGTGATGCGTCGCGCCCCAGGCGCCGGCGGCCAGCCCGCAGAAGACGGCGAGGATCTTGACGTTCCTGCTATTGTAGGCGAGGTCGGTCCTGATCTGCTCGAAACCACGCATCGTGACGAAGGGCGCCATACCGTAGACGAACGCCAGCTTCCCGCGGAGCGCGATGCCCGCCGCGACGCCTATGAGGTTCTGTTCGGTGATCCCGACGTCGACGGCGCGCTGCGGGAACCTTTCGACGAAGGGGCCCACGCTCCCCATATCCTGGCTCACCACGAACAGGTCAGGGTTTGCCTCGCCCAGCTCGAGCAGGAGCGCGGGAAGCGATTTTACGTTGTCGTAGAGGCTCATGACGTCAGCCCTTGCAGCGCCTCCGCTGCCTCCTCTGGCGTCAGCCTGGTGAAGTGAGCGCGGGGGCTGCCCTCGAGGCAGGGGACGCCCTTCCCCTTCACGGTTCGCGCCAGGACCAGAGTCGGCCGCTCAGACTGCGGCGGCTGTCCCAACGCCTCGACGACCTGGGCCATGTCGTTGCCGTCGATCTCGATGACGCGCCAGCCGAAGCTGTGCCACTTGTCCGCCAGCGGCTCCAGCGGCATGATCCGCTCTACCTCGCCGAAGGCCTGGAAGCCGTTCCGGTCGATGATCGCGGTCAGGTTGTCGAGGGCGAACCGGGGTGCTGCGAGCGCTGCCTCCCAGACCGAGCCCTCCTGAAGCTCGCCGTCGCCCATCATGACGAAGACGCGGTTAGCGTCGCCGGAGACCTTGCACGCCAGAGCGACGCCGGTCGCCACCGGTAACCCGTGGCCGAGCGACCCGGTCGCCAGCTCCACCCCCGGTACCTTCAGCGTGGGATGCCCCGCGAGGATGCTCCCGGCCTGCTCAAACGAAGCGAGCATCGACACCGGGAAGAAACCGCGCTCCGAGAGCGTCGCGAACAGCGCCAGTGAGCCGTGGCCCTTGCTCAGGATGAAGTAGTCGCGGTCCGGTCGCGCAGGGTCTTTGGGGTCGACGTTCATCACGCCGAAATAGAGGGCAGCCATGACGTCCACCGCGGAGAGAGCGCCTCCCGCATGGCACATGTGCTCGGCTGCCACCGCGATGACGTGTCGGCGGATCGTGGCTGCGCGTTTCTCCAGGTCCTGGATGGTCGCTGCTTCAGGCATGGCCCTCCGTCGATATCGCGAAAACCCGGCTGAGCTACGTCTTGCGGCGATCATGGATCAGGGCGGAATGAGGGTCAACCGTCTCCACCGCTCTGCATCGAAACGTTGACGCGCGGCCGGCGGAGGACTAGCATGGCGCAATGCGAGAGAGCGATCGCGGAGGAGGCGCCGCATGCGACACGCGACGAGAGTAATCAAGATGCTGTTAATGGTTTCCGTCGCTCTCCTGCTGCTAAACAACTGCGGCGGGACCGATCAGACGGCGCCCGGCGACCGGGAGGTGCCCGGCGTGAGCGACACTGAGATCGTCTTTGGCACGCACCTGCCGATTAGCGGAAGCGCTGCTGCCGCTTACGCCCCCATCGCGGATGGGCTGCGCGCCTACTTCGACTACATCAATGACGCCGAGGGCGGTGTCTACGGTCGCAAGATCAAGCTGATAGTCGGCGACGATCACTACAACCCGCCCGACACGATGGAAGTGATTCGCAAGCAAGTGGAGCAAAACGAGGTCTTCGCCATCGTCGCGGGGCTCGGCGATGAGACGCACAGCGCCGTCTGGAAGTACCTGGAGGAGAGGGGCATTCCGGACATGTTCATCGCTTCGGGCCTCCGTAAGTGGACGGAGCCGCCCGTCGCGACGCGATTCTCCGGCATCCCCGACTATCAGATCGAGGGCCAGATGCTTGGGGCATACGTGGCGCAGAACTTCGACGGCAAGAAGATCGGCGTCCTTCGCGAGAATAACGAGTACGGTGTCGATGGCCTCAGCGGCCTGAATAAGGGGCTCGAAGGAAGCAGTGTCGAGATAGTTGCTGAGGAGATGTGCGAGGCCACCGTGGCCGACGTGAGCGCCCAAACGCAGCGTCTCCGCAACGGAGGCGCCGAGGTCGTCGTCTCTTTGGCCGGCCCGCTGATGTCCGCCAGCCTGGTGCAGACGGCCCGCGCGGTGATGAGCTGGGACGTGCCCATCCTCGTTAGCGGCGTGGACTGCAGCGACATCTTCATCGACCTGGCGGGCGCCGCCAACGCCGAAGGGATCGTGAGCGTGGTCTTTGGCCACCAGGTCTACGAGACCGACAATCCGGGGATCAAGCAGCATCGCGAGATCATGGCCGAATACGGTGGCGGAGCGCTGGTCAGCAACTTCACCCTCTACGGGGCCTCCATCGCGGAGATGACGGTGGAGGCTTTGAAGAGGGCCGGGCCCGACTTGACGCGAGAAGGCTTCACCCATGCCGCTGAATCGATCCGCGATTGGACCTGCTCGACCTGCCTAACGCCGATCAACATGAGTCCCACAGACCACCGGCCTCAGGAAATCGAGATGTACAACCGGGTCGAAGGCGGGAAATGGGTAGCCTTTGGTGAGCCTGTGGACTTCGAGACGACGCGGTAGGTGGCGCACAACCGCCATCCGTACCCTTCGACTCGTCGGCGTCCCCTGACGGGCCATTCGGCGGCGAGTGTCCGTGCCAGCTTCACGGATGCCGGACCCCCCTGCGCTCTGCAGATCATCGGCCCGCGTCATCGAGAGGACCTGGTGCTACAGGCTCATATGCTTACGAGTGCGAGCGTCCCTGGAATGACCGCTGGCCGCGGGAGATACCCGCTATGGAATAGCGCGACCTTGCGCCGGCCACGGCGGCGCCGACGCGCTATCCCGGCGATGCAGGAAGAGGCCGCCGAGAGAGTGGCGAAACTGGTATTCGGCTAAAATGAACGACGAAGAATGGTTGCGCACATACCTACGTCGCTTGACTGCGGACCCATTCGTGGGGCCAAACCCCAAAAACCCTCGTCTTGTTGACATGGTCCTTGCGCGTGTGGCGACGCGCGATTGGGGCGGAGCCCTTGATCTGGCGTCCTCATTCTGGCGCTTCGACCTGTTCGTGCATCTCGCTCCACGCATGACGCGTGACGAGCGCCGCGAGCAACTTACAGAGATATGGCCAACCTGTGACATCTGCAGCTGGCGCTGGAAGATAGTCGCCCTGACATACTTGCGGCAAGTCGGTTACATCGGCGACCTTCCCCAACCAGATACCGAACTGCTTATCTATCGAGGCGTCTCCAAGACCCGGCATCGGCTGGGCTTGTCCTGGTCGACGAACATCGAGACGGCGCGCCACTTTATAAGGCCGCTTGGGCGCGGACGCCACAGGGGCGGCTTTGTCTACAGCGCCGTTGCCTTTCCGGATGCCTTCTTAGGGGGATTCGGGGTCAGAGACGAGGCCGAATATGTTGTCGACCCGTCTCTGCTAACCGACGTGAAGCAAGTTGAAGTTGTTTCCTCAGAGCTTTAGAAAACCCCGCCCCCAGGACCTCATTTTTGCAATCGGTTTGCAGAATACTTCGCAGACAATGAGAAAGGCCCGCGAGAGCGGGCCTTTTCAGATTCATTTTGTGGTCGGGGCGGTGGGATTCGAACCCACGACCTCCTGAACCCCATTCAGGTGCGCTACCGGGCTGCGCTACACCCCGACCGCTCCAATCCTACCAGACGGCGCCCGCCGCGACAAGCCGCAAGGCGCTAGCCCCCGCCGAGCCATCTCCCCAGGATGACCATCAGTAATCCTATCGACGCCACGAGCGCGTACTCCGTAACCACGGGGCGCGACAGATGGCCCGTCAGGTGGTGCTGCGCAATGCCGCTCGCGACGTAGAAGAACAGCAGCAGGAAGACGGCCGCCAGGAAGCCCTCAAGCGGCACGAAGTAGAGAGACCAGCGCGCCTCCGCGACTATCAACCCAATCGCCGCCGCGAAACCCAGCGACCGCAGGCTCCTCTGTCCCACCGGCGGCGGCATGAGCTCCGTCTCGCGCAGGATCTCCGCCGCCAGCACGGCGCTCAGGAGTCCGCTGCCGACGGCCGCGGCAACGAGGCCGACGTCATAGCTGTACATGACCGCGTACAAGGCGAATGCGCCCAGGTACGTCGCGATGTTGAGGATGAAACGGCCCGTACCATAGAGTGGGCTCTCCACGTCGACGGAGAGGCATTCGCCGTAGAGGATGCCCGCCATCAGCCCTCCCGCTACCAGCGCCGCCAGGATCTCCCAATAGCCGCTGACGGTCTCTTCCAGGAAGAAGCCGGCCGCGAGACTGAGAATCACGGGCACGAGCAGATAGGGAGCCGTGTCCAGAGGGGCGCGAAAAGCGCCGTGGGAATATGAGCGGACTATGCCGTCGCTGCCAAGCGCAACGACGAGAGTCGTGATGATCAGCCACAACGAGCGCGTTGGTTCGAGCGTGAGGAACAGGGCCACGCCGAGCGCGTACACGGCCGCCACCAGCGGGATGCGACCCGCCTGGGGCAGGCTGATGCGTCCCAACCTTGTCGACGAGGCGCTTTCCACAGGTCCTCCGCTGGGTCGCCGGTAGGCGCTGGCGATCGACCGGCGTGACAGCGCTGGCATTCTAGCGCCTGCCGGTTCGGGGTGTCAAATCGAACCCGTGACGGTCGAAGGACGCGCCGGGTGTTCTCTTGACACAGGTGTTTCCACTGACCATTCTTGACGAAAGCGCTTTTTGGCGGCAGGGGGAAGTCCGGGATTGCGAACGCGTGACCTATTGGTGGCGCTCTTCTTGGCGCTGAGTGGCGCCTTTGTTGGCTGCGGTGGCAGTCATGGCGCGGCGTTCGCGCGGCCGCCGACCGCTCCCGCTCCGACACCCACGGTTGCACCTTCGCCGACTCCGTGGACGCCGCCCGCCTTCGTCAACGCGCCAGCGCCACTCGATATTCCCACCTACGATGGATCGGGGCAGGTCGTGCACCCGGACGTCATCTACTTCCCGGACGGCTGGCACGGTCACAAGTACTGGATGGCGATGACTCCCTATCCCTTCGACACTGACACCTACGAGAACCCCAGCATCGTCGTGTCCGACGACGGCCGGTCGTGGTCCGTGCCGGACGGCCTGGAGAATCCCATCGTTCCGCGACCGGACTGCGATCACAACAGCGACGCCGACATCGTCTACAATCTGCGCACCGGCGAGCTCTACGTCTACTACACGGAGCAGTTGCGTGCCGACCGCTGTCCCGGTGAGAACACGAACAGCATTCGCCTGGTCACGTCTGCGGACGGTGTCA
>JALHUB010000077.1 GCA_022865685.1 Dehalococcoidia bacterium
GTCGTCGCAGGGCTCGCGGACGTCGATGTGGGGGCGGTCTGTCTTCTTGAAGACGCGGAAGAGGCGGTCGAGGCGCAGGTCGATGCTGGAGGGCTGGAGAGCGCCGTCGGCCAGCGGCTCGATGCGCAGCCGTCCGCTCGCCAGCTCCTCCCGAATAGACCTGTCGCTGAGAACCATCTTGCTCCCCGGCTCATTCTACCACGAGGGAGAAGGTCAAACGCATCGAAGACCGCGCGTGGTATCATGTGCTCTGTCCGTTTGGTTCGATCAAGAAGGATCGAGTGCAAGGACGTCTCCAGTGACAAGCAGAATCGCGGCGTTGACCGGCATGCTGCTGCTAGGCTTACTTCTACGAGCATGTGGCCCCTCGCCAAGCTATGTTCACGAGAATGAACTACTGCTGAATGACCTCCCTCAATACCCGGGCTCAGAGAGGTTGGATGTTAGTCGCTATGCATATTCACGCAGCGAGGGTGGCCCGTGGAACCGGCATTCCATCAACGTCACTTTCAAGGCGCCCCCGGGCGTCACAGACCACGAGGTAGTCGACTTCTATATAGACGCGCTCGGCAAAGACTGGCAGTACAAGATAACAGGGATTCCGATGGTAGAGATAGTCGAACGCGGTACGCCGGAACCTACTCCCATTGCCTGGTCCCTGAACGTAGAATTCGACAACGGACTGGCGAAGATAACCGTCAACACGGATGGCATGAGCTTCGGTGACGGGGACACATTTGACGTGGGCATCGATGCGAGGGCGAACGAGCCGCCCTAGAGTCAAATCGGTCTAACGGAGATAGCCGGCGCTGGATTTCACCTTGTCGATCTGGTCGGCGTGGTCGCGGCTGTGGACGTAGACGAACGCCGCCCATTCCCTGCACGTCAGGTCGCCGAAGAACGGGTGATACGCCGTCGCGCCCGTCGCCGCGCCCTCGGGCATGGCCCGCACGGCCGACCGCACCTCGTCGTAGGACTGCGCGACACCGCGACGTAGCTCCGCCAGCGTCTCCGGCCCGGCTTCGACGACGGGTTCGATCCCGCTCACGTCGGCCTTCTCGCCGGCAGCCAGGGCGCTGACCAGTCGCGCGGTGCCGCGCATCGACGCCTCGACGTGGCGCAGCACTTCCGCGATGCACCACTCGCCGGGCGCCGGGCAAAACTGCGCCTGCGACTCGCTCACGCCCTCCAGCGACTTCTCTATCCAGCCTGCGGCGCGGTCGATGAGCCCTAGCAGATCGGCCATCGACTTCGACGCCTGGTGCTTGACGTAGCCGATAACCTGCTGCCTGGCATCCTCCGGCAGCGCCGCCGCCTCTTCTTGAAGGTCCTGCGTCTCCATAATCATTTCCTTCCCCTGAATGGCGTTCCGCTCGATGTCTTCCTGCAGCGCCTCAATACGCGCCGGTAGTCAAGTGCTGGCGGTCGGTCGCGCTCTTGCCTTGACGCCGCCGGCCGCCACGTCCCACAGGAATAGGACACCCGCGGCCGCCCAAAGCGGAAATAGCGGCAGCAGCGGCGCATGGTAGCGCGAACCGGGGATGAACACCAGGTGCAGCGCCGTCCAGGCGGCGACCATCAGCACCAGCAGCAGCTTGCGACGATCACGCAGCGAGAACCAGGCGAAGATGCCGGTCGCCGCCAGCAGCAGCACGGCGAAGTAGTAGCCGTTCGCCAGGTCCTTCCAGTTGCGCTCGGCGTCAGGCGATATGGTGACGACGGGCGTGCCCACCTTGTCCAGCGACTGCACCCAGCTCCCCTGCAGCCACGCTACCTTGCTGGCGTCGATCCAGCCGCCGCCGATCCACGCCAGGGCGTCGTCGTCGAGCCTGTACATGTTGTACAGCTTCTCGAACACGAGCTGGACCTCGTAGCCCGGATGCGACTTCGCGAAGTCGAGACCCTGCCGGAGCGCCTCGCGCTCCACCTTTATCTCGCGCTCCGGGTAGGGCAGATAGGAGTACTGCTCGGTGATCTTCGCCTCCGGGAAGACGCTGTATGGGTCGTAGGGGTCGTCCTGGTGGCCGGCGAGGAAGGTGTGGCCCAGGCCGCTGGCGACCGGTATGAAGGCGTCCATCGTTATCGCGTTGCGGACCGTCCACGGCGCGATCGCCAGCGCCATCGCCGACAGCATCAGCGCCGCGCCGCCGGCGAAGCGACGCCACGACGGCACGGCCAGCTTCCACACGATGAGCGCGACCGGCACGAACGCCGGCGCCTCGCCGCGCATGAGCGCGAAGGCGCCGAATAGCACGCCCAGCGCGACGGCCTGGAGCCGCGACGGGCCGCTCTCCCTCATCACCCACCGGAGCAGCAGCAGCGCCAGCAACGCGACGACCGCCGCCGTCAGCACCTCCGTCATCAGCAGCGTCGTGCGGTAGATGTGGCTTGGGAAGACCGCAAGCAGGAAGGCAGCGACGAGACCCGTCCGCCTGTCGAAGACGCGCGCGCCAAGCAGGTACACGAGCAGGCAGGTCGCGACGCCCGCGAAGACGTTCAGCAGCCGCGGCGCCAGGAAATCGTGGCCGGCGGCCTTGTAGATGCCCGCCAGGAGCAGGGGATAACCCGGCGGCCAGCTCGCGGTCTGCGCATTGAAGAAGCCGGGATACCCCTCACCGGCGGCCAGCGCCTGAGCGGCGTGGTCGTAGAAGAGCGTATCGTCGAAGCGGCCGTCGTTCGGGTTGGGGTGCGCGTAGGCGATCCAGGCGAGTCGCAGGGCGAGCGCCAGGA
>JALHUB010000078.1 GCA_022865685.1 Dehalococcoidia bacterium
AGCCGACGGTCGTGCGTGACGTCTCCTTCCAGCTCAGCTTTGCCGCGACTGCCGGTCTCATCGTGCTCGTGCCGCTGATGCGGGAGCGCATCGACGAAGCATCCGAGCGCGTGACCTGGCTGCCGGAACCTCCACGACGCGGCGTCGCCAGCGCCCTCTACGAGATAGCTATCGTGACCGCCGCGGCGTCGATTGCGACGCTGCCGCTGATCGCCCTCCACTTCCAGCGCATCTCGCTCGTCGCTCTGCCGGCGAACCTGCTGGTGCTTCCGGCGTTCCCCTACATCCTCCTCAGCTCGACCTTCGTCGCCGTGGTTGGTCTCGCGTCGCCGCCGCTGGCGCACGTGGCCGGCTACTGCGCCTGGCTCGGCCTGAGCTACATGATCGCGATGGTGCGGTTGCTTGCGGAGGTGCCTTTCGCCTCGCTGGAGGTTCGACGCTTCAACATGGAGATGTGCGCCGCCTCTTATGTGGTGCTGGCAGCACTCTGCTGGCTACTCAGTCGGCGACGGCCGGGCGAGGAAGCGCTACGTCGCTTGTGGCAGCCGGTCGGGCGCGTCCTCGCCGTGCCGGCGCGACCCCTCGGCGGCGTGCCCGCGTCCTGGCTGGCGACGGGCCTGGCGGTGCCGGCGCTGCTCACGTGGATGGCGGTGCTCTCGTCGCCGGACAGCCGGCTGGCGGCGGGCGTCTTCTCCGCGCCGGACGGACGGCTGACGGTCGAGGTGTTCGACGTCGGCCAGGGCGACGCCGTCTTCATTCGCACGCCCGACGGTCAGAAGCTGCTCGTCGACGGCGGGCCGGACGGGCAAGTCATCGAGCAGGAGCTGGGCGAGGCGCTGCCCTTCTGGGACCGGAAGCTGGACATGGTGCTGCTGACGCATCCCGACAGCGACCATCTCAGCGGGCTCCTCAGCGTCGTCGAGCGATACGACGTGGGCCAGGTTGTGGAATCGCCTGTCGAGGCTGAGACGGAGCTTTCGGAGGCCTGGCGAGCGCTCCTCGACGAGAAGGACGTCCCCTACCGGGAGGTCGAGGCCGGCGGCTGGGTCGACCTGGGGCGCGGCGCATCACTCCAGATACTCGGCCCGCCCGAGCAGGCGATCACGGGCACGAGCGCCGATAGGCACAACAACTCGCTGGTGCTCAAGCTGACGTGGGGAGACGTCAGCTTCCTCCTCACCGGCGACATCGAGGCGGCGGGCGAAGCAGCCCTCCTCGACGAGCGCGTCGACCTGCGGGCGACGGTTCTCAAGGTCGCGCACCACGGCTCTGCCTACTCGACGAGCCAGGTGCTTCTCGACACCGTGCGGCCTGTCGTGTCGGTCATCTCCGTCGGCGCGGACAACGTCTTCGGTCATCCGGCGCCGCCGACCCTTGAGCGCCTCGACGACACGATCGTTTACCGGACGGACCAGCAGGGCGACGTGACGTTCTCGACGGACGGCGAACGGCTCTGGGTCAACGCGGAACGCGACTCGCCGCCGCTGCCCTCGCGCTTCTCAACGGGCGAGTAGAGTGCTATACTCCCGTTGCCCTGGATTCCCATCCCACAAGCGAAAGGTATAGACGTGGAGAGAGCAGACGGACGCCGCCCCGACCAGTTGCGACCGGTGCGCATCGTGCCCGGCTACCTGCCGCACGCCGAAGGCTCGGCGCTCATCGAGCAGGGGGGCACCGTCGTGCTGTGCGCCGTCAGCGTCGAGGACAGACTACCACCGTTCCTGCGCGATAGGGGCGGCGGCTGGGTCACCGCGGAGTACGGCATGCTGCCGCGGTCCACGCACACGCGCTCGCCCCGCGAAGCGGCGCAGGGTCGCGTCGGGGGACGCACGCACGAGATCCAGCGCCTCATCGGGCGCGCGCTGCGGGCGGTGACGCGGCTGGACATTCTCGGCGAGCGCACGTTCACCGTGGACTGCGACGTGATCCGGGCGGACGCGGGCACGCGCTGCGCCGCCATTACCGGCGCCTACGTCGCGCTGCAACAGGCCTGCGAGACCTTGCTCGCGCGCCATACCCTCTCGACGATGCCCCTGCGCGACGCCCTGGCCGCCGTCAGCGTCGGCATCGTTGGGGGCGTGCCACTGCTCGATCTGACGTACGAGGAGGACTCGCGCGCGGAAGCCGATTTCAACATCGTTCTGACCGCATCGGGCGAGTTCGTCGAAGTGCAGGGCTCGGCAGAGAGCGCACCGTTCCCGCGCGCCACTCTCGACGAGGTGCTGCGACTCGCAGGTCAGGGCATCGGCGAGCTTCTGGAGGCGCAGAGCCGGGCGCTGGCAGAGCTGCCTTCGTCAAGCGAGTAGAGCTTCGAATCTGGCTGCGGCCCTACACGCCGAGACTGGAAAGTCTCGGCTACGAGTTTAGGGAACGGTGGGCGGCCAACGATTCAGGCGTATTCCCCCAGCCAGGCGCCGCCGAGCACGTGGATATGCCCGTGCTGCTGCGTCTGCAGGGCGTCGGGGCCGAAGTTGGAGAGCAGGCGAAAGCCGTCCGGACAGAGCTTCTCACCCATCTGGATCGCCACCTCGCCGGCATGGCCCAGGTTGCGCCAGAGGTCCTGCTGCGTCACGTGCTGTCGCGGCACCACGAGCAGCATCACCGGCACCCAGCGCAGCCTGTTGCGGAAGACGACGACCTCTTCGTCCTCGTAGACGATCTCCGTCGGCGACCTCTTGGCAGCGATCTCGCAGAACAGACAGTGGTAGACCATCGATGGCTCCGAGGGTATGCTAAGGGCAGTCGGGCTCATTCTAGGTAGCGCCCGCGTTCGTGGTCAATTCACTTTCTTCCGTCGTCGCCTGTCAGGGGACCGTCGTGGCCGAGATACTCCCCTTCCGTGGCCTCCGCTACGCCAATGCTGACCTATCGGCGCTGGTCTGCCCGCCGTTCGACGTCATATCACCGGAGGAGCAGCGGCGCCTGTACGAGCGCAGCCCGTTCAACGCGGTGCGCCTGGAATACGGCGAGACACGACCCGACGACACGCCGTCGCACAATCGCTACACGCGCGCCGCCGCCACGCTGCGCGACTGGCTCCAGAGCGGCGTCCTCGTCCGCGACGACGCACCGGCTTTCTACGTGGACGACCAGCGGTTCTCCCACGAGGGGCGCCTGCTGACTCGGCGTTCGCTCTTCGCGCGCGTCCGCCTGCACGGCTGGGACGAAGGCCCCATCCGGCCGCACGAGCGCACGCTGGACCGCCCGAAAGAGGACCGCATCCAGCTCCTGCGGGCGTGCCGCCTGAACATCAGCCCTATCCTGTCGCTGTACCGCGGCGACGTGAGAATGAGAGATGCTGTCGAAGCCGCGTGTCGCGCGGCAGCGCTGCTCGCGACGGCGGAAGCGAACGGCGAGAGACATACGCTCCACTGCCTCGACGACGGCGTGTCGCTGAAGCTCATCTCGCGCCTTGCCGGCGACAAGACGTTCTACGTCATCGACGGGCACCATCGCTACGAGACGGCGCTCGCCTACCGGAACGAACGGCGCTCGCAGGCGCAGGCGTGGACAGGCGACGAGCCGGAGAACTTCGTGCTCATGGCGCTGATCGCGCGCGAGGACCCGGGCGTCGTCGTGCTGCCGACGCATCGACTGCTGAAGAACGTCGCCGTCCCCGAAGATTTCGTGACCCAGCTCGAGCGCGACTTCACCGTCGAAGATGTGAGCGCTTCGGTGCGCGACGGTGGCTGGCGAGCGATGCAGTCGGGCCTATCTAAAGGCGCAGAGCGCGACGTTGCGTTCGGGCTAGCAACGCGCGACGGTCGCCGCCTCGTCCTGCGCGTCCGCGACGCCGGCGACATCGCCCAACGCATGCCGGCCGGCTGCCCAGCCTCCTGGCGCACGCTCGACGCGGCGATCCTGGAGGCGGTCGTGTTACGCGGCATCCTCGGCATCGACCAGCAGGGCGCAGCCGCCGATGGCTCGCTCACGTTCACGCACGATGGCGAGGAGGCGCTGCGCCTGGTCGACTCGGGCGATTGCGCCATCGCCTTCCTGCTGTCGCCGGCGCCAGTCGAGCAGGTGCTGTCGATGGCAGACGCCGGTGAGCGCATGCCCCAGAAGTCGACCTACTTCTACCCCAAGCTGCCCGCCGGACTGGTGATGAACCTCCTTTACTAGCGAAGGCCCCTTCTGACATAGCGCAGAATGTGGGGGAGCTTCAGTCCTCCGCTAGACCACGTGTTGACGCCGAGACTGGAAAGTCTCGGCTACGTTTTCTTTGCCGGACGGTGCGCTTCTTCCTCTTGTGAGTCCCGCCCGCCGAAACGTGCAGGAATCGCAAAATCTGCGCCGTCGCGTGGTTCCGCCTTTGCGGGAAAGTGTAGAATAGGTTATGGAAAGCGAGCGCTCGCCCGGGGCGCTCCAGGGGAAGGGCAGATGGCGGACCAACTCCAGCGCGAGATCGAAGAGATCCTGAACAAGCTGGACGAGTTTATCCCCGAGCAGAAGGCTACCAGCCGCATCCGGAAGCAGTGGGGCGAGAAGCTCCGCGCTCTCGGAGGACGAGTCGGCGGCCTGGTTTCTCACGTGTCTATGGGACACCTGATGATCGTCTCGCTCGTTCTCATCTTCATAGCCTTCGCCTTCCGTTCCAGCGCCATCGGCCAGTACTCGATGATCGCCGGCCTGAGCCTCCTCGGCCTGACGATAGTGGTCTCGTTCATCGCGAACCGTCGCATGCGGTCGGAGAAGCGATGGCGCGGCCAGGTCGTCGACCTCTCGGGGGCGGGCCCGCTCGATAGGCTCCAGGGCTGGTTCAGAAAGCGCCGAAGCCGCACCCGCCGCTGACCGCAACAGCCGATCCCACGGCAGCTCCCATCCTCAGACGCGTACGCCCCTTGTCGCTGCCCGCGTGGCTGTAGTACTATCCAGCCGGGCCGGAGGCTGCCTGTATGAAGCTGCTCACGACCGGCGCTGCTCTCTCCCTGCTCGCCCTCGCTCTGTTGGCGACGGCCTGCGGCGGCGGAGAGACGTCGTCTTTCTCTCGCGTCGACCCGGCAAAGGTCCCGATGGCCACGCTTCCCGCCAACCTGCCGGAGCCGCTGATCATCGAGGGCATCCCGACGCGCGCGGTCCAGCCCAGCGGCGACACCTACACCGTAGAGTCTGGCGACTCGCTCTACGCGATAGCTGAGAAGCTGGGAACGACCGTCGACGAACTGAGGGCGCTGAACGATCTGACGAGCAACGATCTCGCCGTCGGGCAGGTACTGAGGGTACCCGGCGGCGAGTCGCGTGCCGGCGCGCCGCCGACGCCGACGGAGGAGCGAGCGACGCCCACCCCGAAGGCGACGGAAGGCCCGGAGGGCACCAGGACGCCCTCCGCCGGGTCCACGCCGCGAGAGGGCCGGACGGAGTACGTGGTGCAGTCCGGCGACAACGCCAATGACATCGCCCTGCGCTTCGGCGTGACCGTCGAGGAGCTGGCGGCAGCGAACGACACGACCGTCGACAACCTGCGCAGCCTGGAGGTCGGCCAGGTGCTGCTGATACCGCCCGCCTCCAGCACGCCCGCGCCCGAATCAACGGAGTCGCCGCCGGCGGAAGAGGCGACTCTCGCGCCCGAGTAGCAGCGGCGACTTTCGCAAGAATGCACGATCCTTTCGATTTCTACCTGTTAGGAGACAGGATGACATGTCGGTAGGAGACAGGCTGGAGCGACTGCGCAAGCTCAAGGAAGAGGCGCGCCTCGGGGGCGGAAGCCGGCGCATCGAGGCGCAGCATGCGCGGGGGAAGCTGACCGCCCGCGAGCGGCTGGACATCCTCCTCGACGAGGGGAGCTTCACTGAGCTGGAGGCGCTCGTGGTCCATCGCTCGACCGAGTTCGGCGCCGACGGGCAGCGCCTCCACGGCGACGCCGTGGTCACCGGCTACGGGCGCATCGACAGCCGGCAGGTCTTCGTGTACTCGCAAGACTTCACGGTCTTCGGCGGTTCGCTGTCGGAGGTCGTCGGCGAGAAGATCTGCCGCGTCATGGACCTGGCCGTGAAGACGGGCGCGCCGATCATCGGCCTGAACGACTCCGGCGGCGCGCGCATCCAGGAGGGCGTGGCGAGCCTGGCGGGCTACGCGGACATCTTCCTGCGCAATTCGCTCAACTCCGGCGTCGTGCCGCAGATATCGGTGATCATGGGGCCGTGCGCCGGTGGCGCGGTGTATTCGCCGGCAATGACCGACTTCATCTTCATGGTGCAGAAGACGTCGCAGATGTACATCACAGGCCCCGATGTCATCAGGGCGGTGACGCAGGAGGAGGTCACGCACGAAGAGCTGGGCGGCGCGATGACACAGGCAACCCGCAGCGGCGTGGCGCACTTCGCCATCGAGGGCGAGGAGGAGTGCCTGCACGAGGTGCGCCGCCTCCTCTCCTACCTGCCGTCGAACAACGTGGACGACCCGCCTTTCCTCGAGATCGGCGACGACCCGCACCGTCGCGCCGAAGACATGCTCAACCTCGTGCCGGACGACCCGGTCAAGCCGTACGACATCCGCGAAGTCGTCTATCGGGTCGTCGACGGCGGCGACTTCATGGAGGTGCACCGGCACTTCGCGCAGAACATCGTCGTCGGCTTCGCGCGGATGGGCGGACGGTCGGTCGGTATCGTCGCGAACCAGCCGCTGTACCTGGCGGGCGTGCTAGACATCGACTCCTCGCGGAAGGCGGCGCGCTTCGTCCGCTTCTGCGACGCGTTCAACATCCCTATCGTCACCTTCGTCGACGTGCCGGGGTTCCTGCCGGGGACGGCGCAGGAGTTCGGCGGCATCATCACGCACGGCGCGAAGCTAGTCTACGCCTACGCCGAGGCGAGCGTGCCCAAGGTGACGGTGATTGTGCGGAAGGCTTACGGCGGCGCCTACCTGGCGATGGGGTCGAAGCACCTGCGCGCCGACGTGAACTACGCCTGGCCGAGCGCGGAGATAGCGGTCATGGGGCCGGACGCGGCGGTGAACATCATCTTCCGCAACCAGTTGCAGTCGGCGGAGGACAAGGAGGCGTTGCGGGCGCAGTTGGTGCAGGACTACAAGGACCGCTTCGCGAGCCCGTACGTAGCCGCGGAGCGCGGTTACCTGGACGACGTCAT
Source organism: Dehalococcoidia bacterium (assembly GCA_022865685.1). Classification (GTDB taxonomy): domain Bacteria; phylum Chloroflexota; class Dehalococcoidia; order DSTF01; family JALHUB01; genus JALHUB01. The sequence goes on from JALHUB010000078.1 coordinate 7,086, forward strand.
CGACCCTCGCGAGACGCGGTGGCAGGTAGTCCGGGCGCTGGAGATGCTGCGCAACAAGACGGACTCAACGCCGCGTCGCAAGCACGGCAGCATCCCTCTCTAGTTTTCTCCTGAGCCACGCTTTCCCGACAAACGCGTCGTAGAAGCTTATTCTTGGGCTGTCTTTGCAGGACCCAAGAGAAGAGGTGGCCGTGGACGCGGGACAAGTCAACGGCTACGGCCCCGGCGAGTTCCTCGCCATTTCTCAGATGCAGGGTATTGACAAATCCTTATGAGCGTGTACGATGCTCCCACTGGTGGCATTTCACTGAGTCCCCGCCGAACCGTCGTCTCCCAGACGGGTGCGTCTGATTAGCCGGCCGCATCCCTTTTGTCGTTGCGGTCACGTCAGGGGGTATCAGCCATGAGACGGATTCTCGCTATCCTCATCGCAGCCGCAGATAGTCAAGCTGCCGCCGGCCGCCGTCGCCGCTCAGTCCGACGCTTCGTCGCCGAGTTCGACTTCGCCGCTCGGCACTTACGCGGCGCTGGTGTGCGGCATGGCAAGCGCCCTCGCCCTTGCCGCCAGCGGATGGTATGCTAGGAGGCACTGGCTGCGATAGGTCATTCGGAAGGGCGCTGGGTTGGGGCGGAAATCGAAGGCGAAGAGGCTCGAACGTTCTGAGCGCACTGCGGAGGGGCCTCGTCCGGCTAAGGGCGGGGCCCGCCGTTTCTGGCTGCTGGCCGCTGCCATTGCCGTCGTGGTGTGTGTGCTGGCGGCTGTGCCCGCGGCCTTTCTCCTGCTTCGCGGCGGGTCGGCGGAGCAACCGCCACTGAAGGCCGCCATCCTCGACCAGCTAAGCTCGCGGAACCCGAATCAGTCCTTCGCCGATAGCGCGGCGACCATCCTCACGAACGCCGGGTACGACGTCGAGTACTATCCGGGCGACGCGGTGGACGTCGAAGCGTACCGCGCCTTGGCGACCCACGACTACAAGGTCATCATCCTGCGCGCCCATTCGGCCGTCCCGAAGAAGGACCTGTCGCTGCCTACGAACGTCGACCAGGCCGTCCTCGACCAGATCATGAACAAGATAGGCGACGACGTCCTCCTGTTCACGTCCCAGCCGTACGATGGCAATGCCTACCTCGACGATCAGAAGGGACTGCGGCTCTTTCCCGTCGTTTACGCCGGCGACGACATGAGCAAGACCTATTTCGCCGTCTCGGCCGGATTCGTCGAGTCGAACATGGGCCACTTCGACGGCACGACGGTCATCCTCATTGGCTGCAGCAGTCTGGCGACTGAGAAGACCGCCGCGGCGTTCGTCGACAAGGGCGCTGGCGCGGTCACCGGCTGGAGCGACCTGGTGACGCCGGAGCACACCGATGCGGCGACGGAGCGCCTGCTCCAGTACCTGCTGAAGGACCACCTGTCGCCCGCCGAGGCCGTCGAGAAGGTGAATGCGGACCTCGGCCCGGACCCGACGTACGGCGCGGTGCTGAAGTCGTACCCCTCCGGCCAATAGGCGGTCTTGCCTTGGGCTAAGACTATCCCTCGCGGTATAATTGGCTCTGAAGCATCCATGTCCCCTTTCGGAGCCAATCGGTGGGCAAGAGCCTGACCCAGAAGATCATCGAGGAGCACCTCGTCGACGGCGAGCCCGTCGCCGGCAGCGAGATCGCCCTGCGCATCGACCAGACGCTGACGCAGGACGCTACCGGCACGATGGCCTATCTCCAGTTCGAGGCGATGGACATCCCGCGCGTGCGCACGAAGCTGTCGGTCAGTTATGTCGACCACAACATGCTCCAGACGGGCTTCGAGAACGCCGATGACCATCGCTTCCTCCAGAGCTTCGCTGCCAAGCACGGCATCTACTTCTCGCGGCCCGGCAACGGCATCTGCCACCAGGTGCACCTGGAGCGATTCAGCGCACCCGGTGAGACGCTTCTCGGCTCGGACAGCCACACGCCGATGTGCGGCGGCGCGGGCATGCTCGCCATCGGCGCCGGCGGCCTCGACGTGGCGATGGCGATGGCCGGTGAGCCGTTCCATTTCGTCATGCCACGGGTCGTGCGCGTCGACCTCAAGGGGCGTCTGCCGCCGTGGGTCTCGGCGAAGGACGTGATACTAGAGATGCTGCGCCGCCTGACAGTGAAGGGCGGCGTCGGGCGCGTGTTCGAGTACGGCGGCGAAGGCATCGCTTCGCTGAGCGTGCCGGAGCGCGCGACGATAACGAACATGGGCGCGGAGCTCGGCGCGACGAGCTCTATCTTCCCCAGCGACGACCGGACCCGCGAGTACCTGCGCGCCCAGAAGCGCGAAGAGGCTTGGAAGCCGCTCTCCGCCGACAGCGACGCCGAGTACGACGATGTAATCGAGCTCGACCTCAGTTCGCTGGAGCCGCTGATCGCTCTGCCGTCGAGCCCGGACCGCGTCGTGCCGGTGCGTGAGTTCGCGGGCACCGAAGTGGCGCAGGTAGCTATCGGTAGCTGCACCAACTCATCGTACCTCGACCTGATGACGGTGGCGGCGATAGTGAAGGGCAAGCTTGTCTCGCCCGCCGTAAGCGCCGCCGTCAATCCGGGGACGCGCCAGGTCATGCTGATGCTGGCGGAGAACGGCGCGCTCGCCGACCTCATCGCCGCCGGCTTCCGCGTGCTGGAGTCGTCGTGCGGGCCGTGCATCGGCATGGGGCAGTCGCCGGCGACGGACACGGTGTCACTGCGCACCTTCAATCGCAACTTCCCGGGTCGAAGCGGCACTCGCGGCGACTGCGTCTACCTGTGCAGTCCGCTCGTCGCAGCGGCGTCGGCGCTCACGGGCGTCATCACCGACCCGCGCGAACTCGGCGAGGCGCCACGCGTGACGCTGCCCGCCGAGTTCAAGATAGACGACCGCATGATCATCGCACCACCGGAGAGGCCGGAGGACGTGGCAATAGTGCACGGCCCCAACATCAAGCCGCTGCCGCGCGGCGAGCCGCTGCCCGAAACGCTGCGGGCCACCGTCATCCTCAAGGTTGCTGACGACATCACGACTGACCACATAATGCCCGCCGGCTCGAAGCTGCTGCCGCTTCGCTCGAACATCCCGGCGATGGCGGAGCACGTGTTCGAGCAGGTCGACGCCGGCTTCGCGAAGAGGGCGAAGGACGCCGGCAACTCCGTCGTCGTTGCGGGCAGCAACTACGGGCAGGGATCAAGCCGCGAGCACGCCGCCCTGGCGCCGATGTACCTGGGGCTGCGGGCCGTCCTGGCGAAGTCGTTTGCCCGGATACATCGCGCGAACCTGGTGAATGTCGGCATCCTGCCTCTTGTGTTCGTCGACGAGGGCGACTACGACCGCATCATTCAGGGCGACGAGCTCGAGATCGATGCGGTCCGCGACGCGATCCAGAACGGCGACGGCGTCCGCATCCGCAATCGCACGCAGGGCTACGAGTTCGAGGCGCGACACGGCTTATCGCCGCAGCAGGCGAAGATCGTGCTGGCGGGCGGCCGTCTGAGTTATGTGAAGTCACTGCAGGGATAAGTGGGGGGAGCGCCTCGCGTGCCGGCTCCACAATCCGCGTAGAGCGGGCATCCTGCCCGCGGCGACGAATCGTCGGGCGAGACGCCCGACCTACGCGGGCGCGGAATGGAAGCTAGCGCCGGCGACGACCAGCGCTCTGAGCGTCAGATTCTCACGTAAGGAGGTTTGTCTTGCGCAGTAAGGTGACTATCGTCGGAGCGGGGCAGACCGGCGGCGCCATGGCCCGCGAGCTTGCCCCGAAGGGTTTCGCGGACATCGTCCTGCTCGATGTCGTCGAGGGCATCCCGCAGGGGAAGGCGCTCGACATATCGCAGGCGGGGCCGATCATCGGCTTCGACAGCCACATCACGGGCTCGAACGACTGGCGCGACACGACGGGATCGGACATCGTCGTCATCACGTCGGGCAAGCCGCGCCTGCCGGGGATGAGCCGCGACGACCTCGTGACGGCGAACACGGAGATTGTCAAGGCAGTCACGGAGCAGGCGGTCAAGTATTCGCCGAACGCCATAATCATCGTCTTCGTCAACCCGCTGGACGTGATGTGCTACGTGGTTAAGAAGGTCAGCGGCTTCCCGCGGGAGCGCGTCTTCGGCCAGTCCGGCGTGCTCGACGCGGCGCGTTTCCGCTCGTTCATAGCCCGCGAGCTCGACGTGTCGATGGAGGACGTACAGGCATACGTTCTCGGCGGCCACGGCGACGACATGGTGCCGCTGGTCCGCCACACGACAGTCTGCGGCATCCCCATCTCCGAGCTGATGCCCGTCGACCGCATCGCGGTGCTGGTGGAGCGAACGCGCAAGGGCGGCGGCGAGATCGTGAACCTGCTGAAGACGGGCAGCGCCTACTACGCACCCGCGGCGGCGACAATCCAGATGGTCGAATCGGTGCTGCTGGACCGCAAACGCGTGCTTCCCTGCTCCGTCTACCTCGAAGGCGAGTTCGGCGTCAGCGGCATCTTCATGGGGGTGCCGGTGAAGCTGGGCGCCCGCGGCGTAGAGCAGATCATCGAGATCAAGCTGACGGACGAGGAGCGGGACATGTTCGAGCGCTCGGCAGAGTCGGTGCGCGAGGTGACGAAGGTGACGGGCCTGTAGGCGTGACGAGGCCGGGTCGCGGTAGAGAGAAGGGCTAGTCTATGAGAGACATCCACATCGATCAAATCAGCGAGACGGTGGCACGGCTCTTCATCGACGCCGCCCATAACCTGCCGGATGACGTCGTTGCAGCGCTCGAAAGAGCCCGCGACAGCGAGGAGTCGCCGCTGGGCCGTCAGGTGCTGGAGGAGATCCTGGAGAACGCTAAGCTGGCTTCCGCCGAGATGATCCCGCTGTGTCAGGACACCGGCACCTCCGTTGTCTTTGTCGAGCTCGGACAGGAAGTGCACGTTGTCGGCGGGACGCTGGAGGACGCGGTCAACCGCGGCGTCGCGAAAGGCTACACTGAGGGCTACCTGCGCAAGTCGATGGTCACCCAGCCGTTCTCGGCCCGCAAGAACACCGGCGACAACACGCCCGCGGTCATCCACCTCGAACTCGTTCCCGGCGACCGGCTCCGCATCAAGACGATGCCCAAGGGCGGCGGCTGCGAGAACATGAGCCGCATGACAATCCTCCTGCCGGGCCAGGGGCGCGAGGGCATAGCGAACTTCGTGCTGCGCGCGGTCGAGGAAGCGAGCGGCAATCCCTGTCCGCCGCTGGTCGTCGGCGTCGGCATCGGCGGCAGCGCCGAGTACTGCATGGCACTGGCGAAGAAGGCGATCACGCGTCGCGTCGGCTCGTCGAACCCGGACGCGGAGAATGCGGACCTGGAACGCGATCTGCTGGAGAAGGTGAACGCGCTCGGCCTCGGGCCACAGGCGGTCGGCGGGACGAACACCGCCCTCGCCGTGCACGTCGAGACGTTCCCCACGCACATCACCGCGTTGCCCGTCGCCGTCAACATGCAATGCCACAGCGCCCGCATCAAAGAAGCGGAGCTATAGGAGAACCGCCTTGAGCATAGACATTCGACTGCCCTTGACCGACCAGACCATCGAAAAGCTGCACGCCGGCGACCACGTACGCCTGACCGGCGTCATCTACACGGCCCGCGACGCCGCCCACAAGCGCATAATCGAAGCGCTGGACAAGGGAGAATCACTTCCCTTCGACATTCGCGGCCAGGTCGTGTACTACGTGGGGCCGACGCCGGCCCGCCCGGGTCGCGTCATCGGCGCCGCCGGCCCGACGACGTCGATGCGCTTGAACCCGTACACGCCGCGGCTGTTGGAGCACGGCCTGAAGGGCGCCATCGGCAAGGGCGGCCGCGACCGCACGGTGCGGGAGGCGTTCAAGAAGCACAAGGCGGTGTATTTCCTGGCCGTCGGCGGCACGGGGGCGCTGCTGTCGAAGCGCGTCAAGAGCGCCGAAGTCGTCGCCTACGACGATTTGGGCACGGAGGCGGTGCGACGGCTGGAGGTCGAGGACTTCCCCGCCGTCGTCGTCAACGACATGTACGGCGACGACCTCCTGGAGCAGGGCAAGGCCCGCTACCAGCAGCGCGACCGTCTGGGCAGCTATGTCCCTGTAGAAGAGAACGCCGAGGGGTCGAACGGCGGCGGAAGCTAGCGCCATCTTGCGAATGTGGAGGAGGCCTGCCCGCCGCAGGCAGGACCTCAGCCTTCCACGAGAGACCATTCAGCAGTGCGGCGACGTGGAGGGCTAAAGCGCTCTCTACACTGTGGCATGCCAGGGCGTCTCGAGACAGGACGGGCACGAGCAGCGTCCTCTAGCCGGCGTTAGAAAAACCCCGCTCAGTCGATGAAGGCCGCGAGCGCGATTATCCCGAACGCAAACGCGGCAACACCGACCAGCGACAGCGCCCCCGTGAAGACCTTCTCTCCGACACCGCGCAGGCCGTAGTCAATCGCCACGTTGCGGACGCCGTTGAGGCCGTGAAAGAGGGCAAAGGAGAGCAGCAGGACGTCGACGACCCAGTAGGCGGGCGATTCGAAGCGCTCCATGACGTCGGAGAAGACGACGAGCCCGGGCAGGACGCCTTCTTCGACCTTCGAGATGTTCGCCAGGTGGTTGATGACGATGTGAATCGGCAGCAGCACGACGAGGCCGATGGCCGTCACGCGCTGGAGCAGCCAGGGCAGGAAGCCGGAGCCAATGAACGACCAGGGGGTTGTCACGCCGGCTTCTTCTTCGATTCTCGTAGCTTCAGTCATTGCCTTTGTGCGGGAGGACTACAATCCTCCCCTACAATCCCTCCCTACATTTCTCGCCGATCAGAGAAGGTTGCGCGCCGCGACGACCATCGCGGCGAAAACGCCGACCGCGATTACGTACGATGCCCAGAACAGGGCTTTCTGGTAGCGAAGCCCGACGGCGAAGTCGAGCAGTATAAGTCGCGCACCGTTGAGGCCGTGGAAGGCGACGATGCCCACCAGGCCGGCGTCGAGCACCAGGAACGGCGTCGACTCGAATTTCGACAGCATGCTGTCGAAGGAGCCTTCTCCTCGCACCACCGTCCCGATGACGATGAGGTGGGTTATCAGGTAGGCGGTGAGGAACAGCCCCGACAGGCGCTGGAGGGCCCACGCTGCCGTGCCCGCACGCATGGCCTTCGCCTGGAACTGCGCGTCTACCGGATTGTACATACGTCTGTTCCCTCGCAGATTGCCTCTATTCGCGAATGAACCCCAGTCGCTTCAACATGGTCAGCTTCTTGAGGTTCTGAATCGCCTCCGTTGGGTTGACGCCCTTAGGGCACCACTCCTGGCAACTGAAGATCGTGTGGCAGCGCCACAGCCCGTGCTCGCGCGCGACCCGCGACAGCCGCTCAGCTTTGGCATCGTCGCGGGGGTCGTGGCAGAAGCGATAGGCTTTCGCCAGCGCCGCCGGCCCCAGGTAGCGATCGTCGGCGGCGACCATCGGGCAGGCCGAGTAGCAGACGCCGCACTGGATGCAGGCGGCGAACTGCGACAGCTTCGTCGAGCGGCCGGCATCGACCAGGTACTCGCGCACGGGCGGTCGCTTCGCGGGGTCGGCAGCCAGCCATGGCACGACGGCGCGTATCTTGTCGTAGAACGGGCCCATGTCCGCAACGAGGTCTTTCAACACCGGCAGACTCGCCAGCGGCTCCAGCGTAACCGGACGGCCGTGCGGCGAGGCCTGGATGACCTTCGTCTTGCAGGCGAGACGCGACTGGCCGTTGATGCGCATTGCGCAGGAGCCGCAGATGGCGCTCCGGCAGGCGCAGCGGAAGGCCAGCGAGCCGTCGAGGCGCTCCCGTGTCGCGAGCAGCGTATCGAGCACCGTCGCCGACTCAGGCATCTCGACGCCATACAACTGGTACTGTGCGAGGCCGTCCGACGACGGGTCGTAGCGGCGGACTCTGAGCTTCGCTTCCACTAGTAGATTCTATTCTCCGGCTCCCAGCGCGTCTTCGTGACTGGCGCGTATTCGAGCCTGGGCCCCTCGGGCGTCTGGTAGGCGAGCGTATGCTTCATCCAGGTAGCGTCGTCGCGCTCCGGGAAGTCGCGCCGCGAGTGGGCGCCGCGGCTCTCCTCGCGCTCCAGGGCGCCGAGGGTTATCACCTCCGCCAGGTCGATCATGAAACCGAGCTCGATGAGCGACAGGAGCTCGTAGTTGAACACCTTTCCCTTGTTCCGCACCGGTACCTGCTGCCGTCGCTGCTTGAGCTCGCGTATCATTGCGAGGGTATCCGCGATGCCTTCCCTGGTGCGGAAGATGCCGACGCCCTTGTTCATCGCCGTTCCCATCTCAGCGCGCAGGTCCGCCATGCGCTCGCCGTTCGACGGTCGCGCCAGGAGCTCGTCGATGGCCTCGGCATCCGGTTGGGCCGCCGCCACCGGCAGCGACGGCGCCGGTTGAGTCGCGGCGTACGCGGCGGCTGCCTTTCCCGCGCGCCGTCCGAAGGTGATGGTCTCCAAGAGCGAGTTGCCGCCGAGCCGGTTGGCCCCGTGGACGCTGACGCAGGCGCACTCGCCGCAGCCGAAGAGGCCTTCCGTGGGCGTCGCGCCGTTCGCATCGGTCTTCACGCCGCCCATGGCGTAGTGCATGCCGGGTCGCACGGGCACGGGAGCGGCGACGAAATCGGTGTTAGTGAGGTCGAGGGCCAGCTCGCGGATCTGGAAAAGGCGCTCGTTGATCTTCTTTTCGCCGAGGTGACGCAGGTCGAGGAGGACGCAGCCGTCGACGCCGCGGCCCTCGTCAATCTCCGTCTGCTCGGCTCGGGAGACGACGTCGCGCGCCGCCAGCTCCATCTTGTTGGGGGCATAGCGGGCCATGAAGCGCTCGCCCTCAGAATTCAGCAGGTAGCCGCCTTCGCCGCGCGCCCCCTCGGTGATGAGGACGCCGCTTTCCTTGAGGGTCGTCGGGTGGAACTGGACGAACTCCATGTCCATGAGGGGCACGCCGGCGCGATAGGCCAGGGCATGGCCGTCGCCGGTCGATATCAGGGAGTTGGAGGTCGGCGTGTAGATGCGACCGAAGCCGCCGGCCGCCAGCACGACGGCCTTTGCCAGCAGCGCCTCCATCTCGCCGGTGCGCATGTTGATGGCGACGGCGCCCCGGCAGCGCCCGCCGTCGACGACGAGCGAGGTGACGAACCACTCGTCGTAGGTGCGGACGTTGAGTCTAAGGGTCTGCTCGTGCAGGACGTGGAGGAGCGCCTGACCGGTGATGTCGGCGACGTAGCAGGTGCGGGGGAAGCCGGCGCCGCCGAAGGGTCGCTGCGCGATACGTCCGTCCGCCAGCCGGTCGAAGACGGTACCCATGTGCTCCAGCTCGATGATGTCGTCGGGCGCCTCGTGGCACATGGCCTCGATGGCGTCCTGGTCGCCGAGGTAGTCGCTGCCCTTGACGGTGTCGTAGGCGTGCTTCTCCCAGGAGTCGTCGTCGCCGAGGGCGGCGTTGATGCCACCCTGAGCGGCGACGGAATGGCTGCGCAGGGGATAGACCTTGCTCAGGAGAGCGACGTCGACGCCGGCGCGCGCTACTTCGAGGGCGGCGCGCATTCCAGCGAGACCCGCTCCTATTACGAGGACGTCATGCATTACCGCTCTGGCTCTCTAGACAGCCGCCGGGGTCGAAGACAAGGCGACCTGGGGCTCCACAACGCGGAACGCGTACATGATAGGGCAGAGTTCGCTTAGATGCCAGGGCTGATGACCCGCTCTCGCTGCCCGATCCGCGGGCTGCGCATCGGGCCGAACCCACTCAACTCTAAGCCATGTTCCGACGTCGCGCGAAGAGCAGAAGCGCCGCTATCGACTTCGCGTCCCGGATCTCGCCGTTGTCGATAAGGCGCAACGCCTCGTCGAAAGGAATGCGCAGGGCGCGCAGGTCTTCCTCGTCGCCCGTTTCGAGGGGCGCCTCTTCTACGCCGGTCGCCAGAAAGAGGTGGATGTACTCGTTGGAGTAGCCGGGGCTGAGGAAGAAGCCGCCCAGGCTCTCGAGAGAACGCGGCCGGAACCCTGTCTCCTCCCGCAGCTCGCGCACAGCGCAAACCTCCGGCTGCTCGCCCTCATCGATTGTGCCAGCGGGCAGCTCCAGGAGGACGTGTCCCACCGGGTGCCGGTACTGGCGCACCATGAAGACGTTCTCGTAGTCGTCCAGGGCAATAAGAAGGACAGCACCCCGGTGCTCGACAACCTCCCGCATACTTGCGCCGCCGGCCGTCTCCACGGTGTCGACGCGCACGTTGATCAGGTTCCCCCTGAACGGGTGCTCGCTACTCAGGATACGCGGAGGTTGCGGTTCCGGCTCATCGTCACCCACGGGACGTCCTTTCTATGGCGCTGCTGACTCGACGTCAAGCAACATTGCTATCTCGTCGCAGCTCATGAACTTCGGGCAGCGGTAGCACTCATTCCATACCTTGCGGGAGAGCGTCATAACGTCCGCTTGGGCAAAACCCAACCTCTCGAAGAAGGCGGGCTTCATCGTCAGCGCGAACACGCGCTTCAGGCCGAGCCGTCGCGCCTCGTCGACGCAGGCCCGCACGAGCAGCGACCCCAGCCCGAGCGCTTGGCTTCCCTCGCGCACGGCGAGCGAGCGCACCTCCGCCAGGTCGTGCCAGGTCACGTGCAGCGCCGCGCAGGCGACGACTTCGCCCTCATGCCGGACGACGAAGAAGTCGCGCAGTGTCTCGTAGAGCTCAGCGGGAGTGCGCGGCAGCATCTCTCCGCGCTCGGCGAAGCTGTTCACCAGCCCGATCATCTGGGCGACGTCCAGGATGGTGGCTCTCTCCGCGCTGAGGTCGACTCGAAGGCTGGCCCTGTCTTTTGCGATCTCGCCGGTCATAAGTCTTGTCCTATGCGCTACGGGGCCGCGTCGCGGCCGCTCACGTCGTTCGTCGGATGCGGCGCTTCGGCGTCGAAGCTGCGCCGCCAGCGCAAACGCACGGCGACGCGCTCGTAAAAGCCGGCCGAATCCGGCAGACGCACGAAGCGGGCAACGTGCGGACTCATCGTTACGCGTACCACGTGCCCGGCGCCGAGGTCGATGCCGCTCTCGCCGTCGATGCTCAGGATCGCACTATGCGTGGGCTCCAGCGCCAGGTCGACGACCGACGTCCCCGGCAGCACCAGCGGGTTCGTCTGCCCGAGGTGCGGCGCCAGTGGGATGAGCAGCATCTCCTTCGCCTCCGGGTGCAGAATGGGGCCGCCGATCGACTGGCTGTAGGCCGTGCTGCCCGTAGCGGTAGCGGCGATGATGCCGTCGGCGCGGTACTCCGCCACCAGGATGCCGTCGATGAAGGCGCTCAGGAGGATGGTGCGCCCCAGCGCGTCACGACCGACGACGAGATCGTTGAGAGCGTGCAGGTACGGTTGGGCGCCCCGCAGCACGGGGCCATCGCGCGAGGCAAGGACCTGGACGTGCAGCATCGCCCTTTCCTCCAGATGCCAGTTGCCGGCAATGACGTCCGGCAGGCGACGCAGCATCTTGTCGCCGTCGCGCAACTCCGTCAAAAAGCCGAGACGACCCAGGTTGATGTCCAGCAGTGGCACTTCGTACGGCACGACCAGTCGCGCCGTGCGCAGCACGGTGCCATCGCCGCCGATGGAGATTAGGAGGTCGGTCCCCGGGACGTTCTTCTTGCCAGTCGCCTCGTCCCAGGCCTCGCTCATCCAGACTTCCGCCACCTGGTCCGCGGCCGCCGCGCGCAGCGTTTCCGCCAGAGCGCGCGCCTCCGGCATCTTGGCATGGAAGACGATGCCAATCTTGTTCACTCGCTATCCCCCTGCGGCGTCGCTTCCGGCACGCTCCACAGCACGAAGAATTCCTTGTTGCCCGCCGGCCCGAGGAGCGGCGACATCGCCAGCCCCAGCAGTCGCAGGCCCTGAGCGGCGCCCCAGGCGACGTGGCGGCCCAGCACGGCGGCATGCACCTGCGGATCGCGCACAACGCCTCTCTTGCCGACCTCCTGTCGCTTCGCCTGGAACTGCGGCTTGACGAGGGCGACGATGCGTCCTCCAGCCTTGAGCAGCTTCGTCACTGCCGGTATGACCTTCTCCAGCGAGATGAAGGACACGTCGATCGTGGCGACGTCGGCCTTCTCCGGCAGCGACTCCAGATACCTTATGTTAACACGCTCCAGGACGCTGACACGCGGGTCCTGTCGCAGACGGTAGTCGATAAGCCCGTAGCCGACGTCGATCGCGTAGACGCGGACGGCGCCGTTGCGGAGCAGGCAATCCGTGAAGCCGCCGGTCGAGGCGCCGACGTCGATGGCGACGAGTCCGGCGACGTCGATCTGGAAGGCGGCCAGCGCGCCCGCCAGCTTCTCGCCGCCGCGGCTCGCGTACTGCGCGCCAGCGACGACCTCCACGGCTGCGTCGCCGGAGACGAGCGTCCCGGCCTTGGCGACTGGCCGCCCCTCAACTAGAACGGCGCCCGCCAGGATGAGCGCGCGCGCCTTCTCCCGGCTTTCGGCCAGGCCACGCTCGACGACAAGAAGGTCGAGACGGCTCTTTCCCGTCACATCAGGAAAGGATAGTGAAGCCGCATGGCGAAGTCAAGGAAACCATCCTGGCGAAGCTCCCGCCAGCGGCCGCTGCCGCCCCGCGGCTTGGACGCCGAGACTGGAAAGTCTCGACTACGCAGTTTTTCAACGTGCTGGAAGGCCTTCGCGACGACCCGAGGGAGGTCGCCCGCGGATTGACCGGCCGGATCGGAGCCCTTAGAATCGAGGATCATGGCAGATAGCGAGCCGTTCGTCTCCGACAACGCCGTCCCCGCCTCGGTCCCCATGGCCGGTCTTCGCGGAGAGGGCTTGCTGTCGACGGCGCTCGCGGTCATCGCTTCGATGCGGCCGAAGCAGTGGACGAAGAACGTCCTCGTCTTCATGGCGCTCATCTTCTCTCTCGGTGAGACGTGGCATCTGAGCGACCCCGAAAGCTGGCTGCCGCTCGTCGGCAAGGCGGCGGCGACCTTCGCCCTGTTCTGCATGGTCTGCGGCGCCGACTACCTCATCAACGACGTCCGCGACCGGGAGAGCGACCAGCTTCACCCTAAGAAGCGCACGCGTCCTATCGCCGCCGGGCGGCTGTCGGTGCGGACGGCGCTCGTCGCGGCGGTCGTGCTGATCGCGCTCGGCCTGACGGGCGGCTTCGCGCTGGAGTGGCGGGTCGGCGCGGTCATCGGTGGCTACGTGGCGATCATGCTCGCCTATTCGTACTACCTGAAGCACGTGGTGCTGCTCGACCTGATGATCATCGCCGCCGGCTTCGTGCTGCGGGCGATGGCCGGCGCGCTGGTCATCGACGTGCCGATCTCGCCCTGGCTGTACGCCGTGACGGCGCTGGGCGCGCTCTTCCTGGCGATCAACAAGCGTCGGGCGGAGATCGTGCTGCTGAAGGAGGATGCCAACGAGCACCGGCCGATCCTCGAAGAGTACACGACGCCGCTGCTCGACCAGATGGCGTCGATAGTGACGGCGTCGACGCTGGTGGCCTACGGGCTGTACACCTTCACGGCGCCGGCGCTGCCCACGAACCACTCCATGATGCTGACGATACCGTTCGTCCTCTACGGCATCTTCCGCTACCTGTACCTCGTCCACGCCCGCGGCGAAGGCGGCAGCCCTGAGGACGTGCTGCTAAAGGACGCGCCCCTGATGGTGGACATACTGCTGTGGGTCGCGGTATCCGGCATCCTGCTCGCCGTCGCCAGGGAATAGGCGGCGCCTCATGAGGCGGGTCTCGTCCCTTTACAGGCCGGCGGGCACCACGAACGACATGTCGGCGCTGGCATCGGGCAACCCGAAGCGCATCGCCCGTCGTACGAAGAACAAGGCTGTCGGCCGCCTCCTCGCAGGCAACAAGGCCTGGCGCCGCCTCTGGCGCTGAAAGTAGGGCGGGCACAAGATCCAACCACCAACGTGAAGGAACGGAAATGCGGAAGGCCGACCATCATGGCCGGCCTCTTCGCAATCGCCTGGATTGGCGGCTAGGCGGATTCTTCTTCGGGTGGCTCTATCGCCTCGACGGTCTGGCCGGACTGCGTGATCATCACCGGCTTCTTGTGCCCGGTTATCGTCTCGCCGCCCACTATACACTTCTTGACGTCGCCGCGCGAGGGGATCTCGTACATTACGTCAAGCAGTGTGTCCTCGAGGACGGTGCGCAGTCCGCGCGCGCCCGTGCGGTGCCGGACCGCCTGTTCGGCGCAGGCCGCCAGCGCCTCGTCGGTGAAGACGAGCTCGACGCCGTCGAAGGCGAAGAAGCGCTGGAACTGCTTGACGAGCGCGTTCTTCGGCTCGGTCAGAATGCGAACCAGCTCGGGTTCGCCCAGGGAGCTGAGGCTGACGACCATCGGCAGGCGGCCCACGAACTCCGGTATGAGGCCGTAGTGCAGCAGGTCGTCGTGCGTGGTGTGCTTCAGCAGCTCGTCGGTCAGCTCCTGTCCAGTCTTCTCCTGGCGGAAGTCGGTGGTGAAGCCCATCGACTTACGGCTCTTGCCGATCCGCTTGTCGACGATCCGCTCCAGCCCTTCGAAGGCGCCGCCGCAGACGAACAGGATGTTCGTCGTGTTGATCTGGATGAAGTCCTGGTGCGGATGCTTGCGTCCGCCTTGCGGCGGCACGTTGGCAACCGTGCCCTCGATTATCTTCAAGAGCGCCTGCTGCACGCCTTCGCCGGACACGTCGCGCGTGATCGACGGGTTGTCGCTCTTGCGGGCGATCTTGTCGATCTCATCGATGTAGACGATGCCGCGTTCGGCGCGCTGAATGTCGTAGTCCGACGATTGAATGAGGTGCAGGAGGATGTTCTCTACGTCCTCGCCCACGTAGCCGGCCTCGGTCAGCGCCGTGGCATCGGCGATGGTGAAGGGCACGTCGAGGATGCGCGCCAGCGTGCGGGCAAGCAGCGTCTTGCCGGTACCCGTAGGCCCGACAAGCAGGATGTTCGTCTTCTCCAGCTCGACGCCGTCGGCGGCCTGACGCGCCGCGCCGATGCGCTTGTAGTGGTTGTAGACGGCGACGCTGAGGACCTTCTTAGCCTGCTCCTGCCCAATCACCCATTCGCCAAGCTGCTCGTAGATGTGCTTGGGCGGTGGTACGCGTTGCGCTTTCGTTTTGGCCTTGATGGGCCCTGCGACTTCTTCCTCGATGATCTCGCGGCACAGCTCGACGCATTCGTCGCAGATGTATACCGCGCCGGGCCCGGCGATGAGGCGCTTTACTTGGTCTTGGTTCTTTCCGCAGAAGGAGCAGTGGTACTGTATTCTGCTGCTCCGGCCAGTCGGCATCTTCTACCTCTTGTTCGCGACCGATGGGGTCGCGCCCTCACTCTTCATCCCAATGTTATATCGGCGGCTTCGCCAGGATTTCGTCGACGATGCCGTACTCTTTTGCCTGTTGCGCGTCCATGAAGAAGTCGCGGTCGGAGTCGCGGGCGATGCGCTCCGTCGACTGACCGCTGTGCTTCGACAGGATATCGCGGATGATCTGCTGCTCGCGCAGGATCTCTTTCGCATGGATCTGGTTGTCGGCTGCCTGGCCGCGAACGCCGCCGGCCGCCTGGTGCATGTGAATCGTCGAGTTTGGCAAGGCGTAGCGCTTGCCGGGTGTGCCTGCCGCAAGCAATATCGTCGCGAAGCTGGCGGACATGCCAACGCAGATCGTCGAGATATCCGGCCGCACGAGCTGGATCGTGTCGTAGATTGCCAGCCCGGCAGGGACGACGCCTCCCGGCGAGTGGATGTACATGCTGATGTCGCGGTCCGGGTCTTCGCGCTCCAGGTAGAGGAGCTGGGCGATAATCAGGTTCGCGATCTGGTCGTCGATGGGCGTGCCGAGGAAAATGATCCGTTCCTTGAGTAGCAGGGAATAGATGTCGAAGGCACGTTCGCCGCGGGCCCCGCTTTCGATGACCATCGGTATCAGGCTGTCGATTCTCATGCTTTCTTGCTCCTAGGGGCCCTGTGGAGAGGCGGCATCCTAATTCCAAACGCGATGGACACAGCCGCCATTACAGGGCTCATCCTTATTCTACTTCTTCGGTCGGGGTGTCTGCTTGCGTTGCCTTCCCCGATTTCTCGCTGGAGACAATCTCCACCAGCCTATCCCAGGTCTTCCGCGTGAGAAGGGACCGCCGAATCGCGTCGCGGCCGTTGGGGTTGCCGAACACGCGCCGGAACTCCTCGGCCTGCGGACCTGCGGCAGAGATCATTCTCTCTGCCTCCTCGGTGACCTCGTTTTCATCGACTGTTATATTTTCGACTTCGGTCACCTTCGACAATAGTAGCGAATGCCGGACTCTCTGCTCGGCGGGCGAACGCAACTGGGCGCGTACTTCCTCTTCAGACTTGCCGATGCGCTGGAGGTACTGCTCCATTCCTCTTTCGCCGCGTGGACCTACTTCGTCCCTCAGCAGATGGTCGATTTCTTTTTCGACGAGCACCGGCGGGTATTCTATCCGCGCGCTCTCCCCGAGCGTCGCCAGTAGCTGGTCCTGGTAGCGGTCGAGCTCCGCCTCTTCTTCCGCCTTGCGCAGGTCGTCGGTCAGGCGCTGGCGCAGAGCCGCGAGGTCAGCGAAGCCCTCGCCGACCTGTCGCGCGAAGGCGTCGTCGAGGGCGGGCAGTTGTTCTTCTTTCACTTCGTGGACGGCGACGCGGCAGTGACAGGCCTTGCCTGCGAGCTCGCTGTCGGGGAAGTCGCCGGGCAGCGGTAGGTCCGCCTCTTTCTCGGCGCCCTTGCCCAGGCCGACGATCTCCTCCGCCAGGCCCGGCAGGAATACCGGCCGGTCCTTCCGGAGCGGGAACTCGACGTCCGAGCGGTCAAACAGGGCGCGCCCGTCGACGGCGCCGCGCACGTCCGCGGTCACGACGTCGCCCCAGTCGGCCGGCCGTTGGACCGGCTCAAGGTTGGCATAGCGATGTCGTAGCTGCTCCAACGCCTCGTCCACGCGCTCCTCGGGCACGACGACGGGATCCCGCGGCAGCCACATGTTGTGGTAGTCACCGATCTCGACCGTCGGCCGCACGGGCACGGTCGCTTTCATGACCAGCGGCTCCGTGCTCACCATCTCGACCTGCGGCAGCTCGATGGCGTCGATGTCTTCCTGCTCGATGGCCTCGCGGTAGACCTCCGGGATGAGGCGGTCCAGCGCCTCTTGCAGGAGGGTGTCGCGCCCGATCTCGCGTTCGAGCATGGCACGGGGCGCCTTGCCGCGGCGGAAGCCGGGCACGTTGGTGCGCTGGACGATGCGCCGGTAGGCCGCATCGAGCGACTTCTCGAGCCGCTCAGGCTCTACCTCAATCTCCAGCACAACTTGGCTCTGGGGAATACGTTCCGTGGAAACCTTCACGTGGACCTCGGAATACAATTATAGCATGAGGGAAGACGGCGTGGAATGGGGATGGTGGCGCCCGTAGCCGAGGCTTTCCAGCCTCGGCGTCACGCGCATTTCAAAGCGGAGAGCGGGCTACCCAAAGAGGAAGAGTTCCACGTCCGTACAGGCGGACGGATGCACCGAGGAAAAGCGATATTCCTCGGGCAACGTTACTAGACCTGCCGCCACTGGATTGGAGTGGATGTACTTCAATGTCTCGATAAGCTGAGCTTCATCCCTTATGGCACGGTCAAAGAAGCTACGCTGCCACACTCGACCCAGATTGCCTTGCCTGGCATTGATGATTCGGGCGGAGTAGCCCTTGATGCTCTGCATGAGCCCAGAGACTGTCATGTCACCTCTGGGAACGAGGACGACGTGCAGATGATCCCGCATCACGACGTAGCCGAGCAGGTAGGCGCGCTCACGACGGAGGAATTGAAGGGCATCGACGACAACTATCGCATTCGCAGATTCCTCGAAGACGGGTGCGCCGTCCAGCGTCCGGGTGATCAGATGGTAGCACTGATTCTCGACCGGGTATCTACTTAGCGGTCCCATTTTGCGTGGTTCCGCCGAGGCTGGAAAGCCTCGGCTACGATAATCGCCCAATGCTTCCCTCTGCACTCCCTTGTTAGCGGGCGTGGGGCGTCAGTACGTCCGTGAGGGCGTCACCGAGGAGGTTGAAGGAGAAGATGAGCCCCGCGACAATCGCGCCCGGAACCAGCAAGAGATGCGGGTTCGCCTGCAAGGTGCGGATGGAGCCGCCCTCGAACAGCATCGCGCCGAAGCTGGGCGTCGGCGGCTGGACACCGACGCCGAACCAGCTAAGCGCTATCTCCGTGCCCGCTATCGCCCCCAGTGAAGCGGAGAGGGTGACGATGATGATGTTGCTCACGTTCGGCAGAAGATGCTGGAAGATAATCCGCCACGTCGAGGCGCCCATTGCCCGCGCCGCCGTCACGTACTCCGTCTCCCGCAGCGCCAGCACCTGCGAGCGGATGATGCGCGCGCCGCCCACCCAGGCGAACAGCGACAGGGCGCCGAATACAACGACGTAGTCGGGGAAGCCGTCGATGCGCAACGCCTTCTCGATCGTCCCGAGCCAGCCCATGCCGCGGATGCGCGCGCCGAGGGTGGCGTTGATCATGATGAGCATGGGCAGGCCTGGTAGGGCGAAGAAGACGTCGCCGACGCGCATGATCGCCGTGTCCACCTTGCCGCCGGCGTAGCCTGCCAGGAGGCCGAGGCCGACGGCGAGCACGAGGCCGCCGGTCAGCAGGGTCGCTCCGGTGACGATGACGGTGGTGCGGGAGGCCCAGATGACGCGGCTCAGCATGTCGCGGCCGAGGCCGTCGGTGCCGAGCGGGTGCTGCCAGGACGGCCCCTGCTGCACGATGTCGAGGTTCTGATCGGTGTAGCTGTGCGGCGCAACGACCGGCGCGAACAGGCCGCAGAAGTAGAACACGCCGATGAACACGAGCGCGGCCACGGCGATCTTCTTGCACAGGAGGCGTCGCATCGCAAGGGCCAGCGGCCCGCGCGACGGGCGTTCGGCGTCGAATTCGGCCTCTCCGGCGACGTCGATTGCGCTAGCCAAGCCTCTGCCTCTCGTAGCGGACCCGCGGGTCGATGACGGTGTAGGCGATATCGATAACGATGTTGGCGATGATGAACGTCGCCGTCAGTATCAGTATCAGGGCGAGGATGACGTTGTAGTCGCGTCCCTGGACCGACCTGAAAGCGAACTGGCCGATGCCCGGGATGCCGAGCAGCGTCTCGGCGAAGAAGGCGCCCTCCACCAGCGTCGCGAGGGAAATGCCTACGACGGTGACGAGCGGCAGCAGCGAGTTGCGCACGACGTGGCGGGTGACAACAGTGAACTCGCTCAGCCCCTTGGCGCGCGCCGTGCGGACGTAGTCCTCCCGCAGCACGGAGAGCGTTGTCGCTCGCGTCAGGCGGGCCACGCCGGCGATCCCGGGCAGTGATATCGCCAGCGCGGGCATGACGATACGACTATCGAACACGCCTCCCCAGCCGGCCGCGGGCAGCCAGTGCAACTTCAGCACGAAGATCAGCAGCATGAGCGGCACGGTGATCAGCACCGGCACGGACTGGAGGAAGAGCAGAATGCCGATAGAGAACGGGTCCGACCATGTGCCCTGCCTCAGCGCGGCATAGACGCCCAGAGGCA
>JALHUB010000079.1 GCA_022865685.1 Dehalococcoidia bacterium
CAGCAGTGACCTCTGCGCAGCAAGCGCTCGCATCCGCGCAGGACAAGCTCGATTTGGTGGAAGACGGACCCACGAGCGATGACATCGCCGCCGCTGATGCCGCAGTCTCTTCCGCCGAGGATGCTCTCACCGCCGCACAGGACCAACTCACGACGGTGCAGAACAGCACGGATGCCCGACGCCTCACGCTCGAGGCGGCCGTCCTCAGCGCCCAAGCCGCCGTCAATGCAGCCCAGGCGAAGGACGATGAAGCGCGCCGGGGCCCCACGGACAATGACATCGCACAGGCGCGCCAGGCCGTCGAATCCGCTGCTCTCGCGGTCGACGCAGCGCGGATCCGTCTTCGAAACGCCCAGATCATCGCGCCATTCGACGGCGTGGTCGCGGCCGTAAACGCGCATGTCGGAGAGATAGCCAGCGTGGCGGGTGGCTCTTCCACCGCCGCACCTATCGTCTTGCTCACGCCGAACCTGCTTCGTTTCAAAATGAACGTGCAGGAGACCGACTACACAAACATCAAGCTCGACCAGAGGGGCACGGTCATCTTCGATGCCCTCCCGGGCAAGCCGTTTGCGTTCACCATTACATCGATCAGTTCTGCCGCCATCACGGAGAGCGGGGTCGTCACGTACGAGGTCGATGCCGCTCTGACGATCCCGCCCGATTCTCCCTCGCCTGCGGCCGGTATGAACGGGAATGGCGTCATCACCATCGATTCCAAGCCGAACGTTCTCGTCGTGCCGGCGCGCGCCATCAAGCGCCGCGGCAGCGACCAGATCGTCTCGGTGTAGCGGCCGAACGGCGACGTCGAGGAGCAGGTGATCACGACGGGTGTGAGCGATGTCAACAACGTCGAGGTGCTTTCCGGCCTGAGCGAAGGCGATGTGGTGCAGGTCGTCACGCTGACGGCGGGGATGCCCGGCGTCGCGCCGACGCCTCAACCCGCCATGCCGAGCGGCCTGAGGTAGCGATGATCCGGCTGAAAGGCATCTCCAAGGTGTACAAAGTCGGCTCGGAGAACGTTCACGCCCTCCGTGGTATCGATCTGGAGATCCAGGACGGCGAGTTCATAGCGATCATCGGCCCCTCCGGCTCGGGCAAGTCAACGCTCATGAACGTCATCGGCTGCCTCGATCGCCCGACCGACGGTACATACGAGCTCGATGGCGTAAACATTGGCAAGCTCAACGACTCACAGCTCGCGACGGTCCGCAACCGGCGCCTGGGGTTCGTATTTCAGTCCTTCAACCTGCTCCCGCGCCTCAACGCCGTCGATCAGGTGGCGATGCCGCTCTCGTATCGAGGCGTCACGAACCGCAAGCAGGTCGCGCGCGTCGCGCTCAAGCTCGTCGGCCTCGAGAGCCGCATGCATCATCGGCCGACGCAACTCTCCGGCGGCCAGCAGCAGCGCGTCGCGATCGCGCGCGCGCTCGTCGGCAATCCAGCGGTGATCCTCGCCGACGAGCCGACGGGCGCGCTGGACACGAAGACCAGCCACGATGTGATGGAGATCTTCCGCAAGCTCAACGAAGAGCGCGGCGTCACGATCGCCTTCGTCACCCACGAGCACGACGTCGCGGCGTACACGCGGCGCATCGTCTCGCTACGTGATGGCGAGATCGTCAGCGACGCGCCAAACGTCCCGGCGTACCGCCAGGATGCGGAGGCGCACCAGGCCTCCGCGAC
>JALHUB010000080.1 GCA_022865685.1 Dehalococcoidia bacterium
GACGGGTCAGGGAGCGTAAGGAGCGTCTGTCCGGCGGGCAGGTTTGTCGGCATGTAGATGCCGGCGACGATCACCATCGGGTTCGACGCCGGATTTCCCTCCTCCAGCGCCGCGCGCACGCCGAAGAGGCCGTTGGCGACGGCGAAGACGGCCTCGGCGCCCCGCTCGTTCAGTGGGTCGAATCCCTCACAGACGAGCGCCCAGGTCACCTCTTCGTGTTCCATCAACTCGCGCGAAGCGTCGACTGCCACTGTAGTATCTCCACGAATCTCTCCGGCCCGCCGCCGGCGTTGAGCACCGGATGCGGCACGCCCGCCGGTTCCGGGCCCACAGAGACGAAGATGGCGTTTTCCGCCTGGGGTACGAGCATCCGCGCATCGCTGCCGGAGAAGCCGCCCACGTCGCCGAACTCGTCGCCGGCGATGAGTATGTTGTCGTTCGGGATGCCGTTCGGCCGGGCCACGTTCTCCAGCAGCCAAACGACGGAATCACCCTTATCGGTCAGGCCGATCTCCACGTACTTGCCGTCGCTGGTGATGCGCGGCTCCTGGAGTCCGGCCTCGCGCGCCAGGTCGCCGGCGAGGTCCAACAGGTCGGCGTTCTCGGCGAAGCCGGCGGCCCGGACGCGGGCTCGCGTCGCCGCGATGAGCTCGCCGATGCGCGCCTTGGACGGATCGGCCCACTCCGGCAAAGGTATGAGGTCCACTTTCCGACGGTTCAGGCGCTGGTAGATGATCTCCGTCTCCAGTCCCCTCTCCCCGAGCCGTCGCTGCAGCTCTTCGGCGGCCGCGCTGAGCTGTTGCTCCTCCGTCTCCGTCGACACGCGCGCCCACACCTTGCGACGCGCACCGTCCGGGTCGTACGCCCACACCTGGGAGCCGCGATTGGTGCAGCCGATGAGCCTGCCCGCTCGGGACTGCGGCGAGAGCATGGACAGCGAGTGCATCTCCAGGTTCTCGACCTTGGTGCCGGTCACGGGCGCTATCCAGACGCCCTGCAGGAGGAGCGTTTCCAGCGCCTTGTTGAGATCGGGCGTGGGCGTCCTGCGGTCCGGGACAGCCGTACCGTCCCAGTCGAAGATGATCAGGTCAAAGCGACGTTGCAGTACTTGAGGCAGACTCTCCAGTCTGCGGAGGCCGGTCATGAGTACGGTCCCCTCTCCCTAAGGGCCCGCAGGGGCAGATGCAATTACGGCAGATGTTCCATTCTGGGTGTATGATACCACGAAAAGCAAGCTCCGGCTGTCGGGAGGCAATCCGGTGACGTGGCACCACAACAGGGCCCGTCGGGCGGCTGCGACCGCCGTGTTCATCGCGACGGTCGCCGTCTCCGTGGCGTGTGGCGGGGGCGCGCCGTCGTATCGCCTGACGGTCGCCTTCGATACGTCCGTCAGGCAGGCCGACATGGACGAAGTGGACCACCTCATCCGACGTTTCGATTCCGCCGCGGAGATGCTCGTCACCGAGACCTTCCCGCCGACCGGCCACGTCGTGGTGGAGACGGGCACGCCGGACTTCTGCCGGAAGGTCGAGGCGGAGCTCGATGCCCTGAGCTCCGTCGAGAACGTGAGCTGCGAACGGCTGGACGACGGGAGCGCCGGCGGTGGCTAGCGACGCGACCCGCGAGCGGCCCAACTACGAGTTCCCCTGGCTGCCGCGCTTTCCCGTCGCCTTCGACCTCCTCTTCGGACGGCGCCGCTCGTTCGCCCGCGACTCGGCGCTGGTGATGGCGAAGAACCTTTATCCGCGTCGCTCCGAGGGCTTCGGGCAACTCCCGCAGGCTTCGACGTTCGTCATCGTCGCGAACCACTACAACCGTCCGGGGCTGCATCCGTATCACTGCGCGATGGCGATCACCACGGCAGTGGCGGCGCAGCGGCCGGGGCGGCCGGAGCTCAGCTGGCTGTTCACGAGCGAGTGGTACGGCGTGCGATTCGGCCCGCTACCGATCCCGGTATGGGTTACCCGCTGGCTTTTTCGTCGCATCGGGCGCACCTATGATCTCGTCGTGCTGCCGCGCCGCGAGGAGTTGGTCATGGCGCGGGCGTCGTCGCTGCATCGCGTCCTCTCGATGCTCGCGAAGGCGCCGATCGCCATCACGCCGGAAGCAGGAGGGACGGGCCCCCTGGTGGAACCGCCCGCGGGCAGCGGCCTCTTCCTGTCGATTCTCTTCCAGCGTGGCTATCCGCTATTCCCGCTCGCCGTCTTCGAAGAGGACTCGACGCTCGTGCTGCGTCTCGGCAAGCCGTTTCGTCTCTCGATGCCGCGCGGCCTGCCGCGAGAGAAGGCGGACCGCATGGCGCGCGAGCAGACGATGGTCGCGCTCGGCCGCCTGTTGCCGCGCGACTACTGGGGCGTCTATGCGGCCGAAGTAGAGCGGTCGCTGGCCGAGGACGGCGCGCCGACGTGACGCGTCCTCGTCGGCCTATGGACCGGCGCCCACCTGGTCGCCTCGCTCCCTCGCGCGCGGCTTCTCCTTCGGCAGGACCGGCAGGCTCAGGACGAGGAGCACCGAAGCGATGAGAATGAGCGCGCGATATCCGGCGATGTACTTCCAACCGTTTAGCGCATCGATCATCACGCCGAAGAAGCCCGCGCCTAACGCCCCTGCTCCCGCCGTCGCGTAGTTGGCGATGCCGTAGAAGCGGGCGCTTTCTCCCTGCGGTATCTCGTCGGCGAGGAAGGCCCAGGTGGACGCGGCGAAGGCGCCGCCGGCCAGGCCGAGAATCGCGCCCAGGACGAGCATCAGGTAGAGGTTGGGGAAGACGGCGATGGGGACGAGGTAGATCGCGGCGACCACGGCGGCGAACTGCGCCACCTGCCTTCGCCCCAGCCTGTCGACGACGCTGCCCGCCAGCAGCGCGCCCGTGATCCCGACGACCGTCGCCAGGACCAGGATGCCCGCGGCCCAGGCCTCCGGGCTCGACAGGTTGAAGACGTCGGAGAGGAAGTTGCGCAGGAACCGCTGGATGGAGACGAAGCCGAGAAAGAAGAGGAAGCGCGCTCCGAGCACACGGGTGAAGCGCATGTTGGCGCGCGTATCGTAGAAGAACGTCTTGAAGTTGGCCTTCCTGACGCCGCTCCAGAAGGGCAGCCCCACGGCCGGCGGCTCGCTCAGGCGGCGAAACACCGCGAGGCCGCCCGCCAGCAGCAGGACGATGAGCGCGGCGTAGGCTCCCCAGACGAAGTTGATGCTCGTGAAAACGCCCGCGACGCCCAGTCCAACGACCGATCCGCCGACCTCCATCGCCTGCTTGGCGCCCGATGCGACGCCGCGCTCCTCCTGTGGCGCGAAGTCCGGCACCAATGCCTGGTATGCCGCCTGGCCGAAGTTCGAGACGACCTGCAGGAGGGCGTAGGCGACGAAGGCGAACCAGAAGTTGAACGCCAGCCCGAAGAGGACGATGAACACGCCATCGAGCATCGCGGAGCCGAGGATGAAGGGCCGTCGCCGCCCGAAGCGCGAGCCGAAGCCGTCGCTCACGGAACCGGCGAGCGGCTGCGTAACCATCGCTACGCCGAGGCCGAAGAAGAGGAGCAGCCCCAGGTAGGTGTTCTTCTCGCCCGCTGGCACCAACCGCTCGACGGCGTAAGGTGCGATTATCGTGTTCAGGCCGCCGAACAGCGCCGACAGCGGCCCGCCGTAGATGTTCAGCAGGAGGTATCGCTTGAGCTGCTCCCGCGGCGGAAAGCGGACGTCCCTGAGGAGATTGCGGCTGTCCCTCGCCTGCGCCATGACGATGCGATTCTACAGTATCGCCGCGTCCCGCGCCTGCTCGCTCGAGGGACGGGCGGTTCTTGAGACAGGGATAAGGCCCGAAGTAGACTGGGATCGGAGGGTGATATGGCAGAGCAGAGAATAAAGGTCTACGGCGCGCTCTGGTGCTCCGACTGCCGGCGCACGCTCAGGTTCCTCCACGACTCCAGGGTCTCGTACGACTGGATCGACGTCGTCGAGCATCCGGAGGAGCTGGCGGTGGTGCGCCGGAGGAACGCCGGCCTGGAGAGCATCCCGACGATCATCTTCCCCGACGGCTCCTTCCTCGTCGAGCCGTCGAACGAGGCGCTGGCCCGCAAGCTGGGCTGACGCTGCCTAATCGAGGCTGAACGGCGGGTAGTCGTCGTGCAGTAGCAGGAAGTACGACTCGACGCGCAGTAACCAGCGCATCACGCCCTCGCCGAACTTCCACAGGCCGTCCGGATAGCGGCCGGTGAACAGGATCGCGAACCAGCCGATTATCGCCGTGATCGCCCAAGCGATCATCACGAATAACAGGACGATGATCTGTGGGATGATGAGGATGAAGCGAAAGCC
>JALHUB010000081.1 GCA_022865685.1 Dehalococcoidia bacterium
CAACACGCAGATACGCTACCTCCTCGCCGGTGCCGCCTCCAGTCCTTTCGACATTGGCAATGCCAAGTTCGTCTTCATCGACAAGGCGGACCAGCAGCAGGGCGCGTGGGTGCACTTTGGACGCAACATCCGCGACGACTTCCAGGAGCAGTGGGGCAGCGTGCCGCAGAACATCACGTCGGTCCGGCTGTTCTTCGAGACGCGCTTCGACTCGCCGACCGAGATCCAGCCGCAGATGGCGGGCGACATCTACTACGACGACCTCTACATGGGCCCTCAATCAAAAGCCCCGCCCGAATAGTCGCAGACGCCAACACCTCAGTCACATCGCCGTCAGCTTGCTCGGGTTCGACCGTTAACCAAAATTGCGTTCCCGCGTTATACCTAGCGGAAATCTTGCGCGCGAACCAGCGCCCCGGCGAAGTCGGCTCCGGTTCACAAGGAGAGGGACTATGAAGTCGCTTGTCAGGACATCGGCGGTGCTGCTTCCTCTCGTCGCAGCGCTGGTTGTGGGTGGCGCAGCCCATGCGCGGTTGCCCAGTCCAACTCCCACGTCGGCTCCAACAGCCACTATTACTCCTTCGCCCACGTGGACGCCGTGGCCGACTGCGACGCCAACGCTGCCGCCGGAGCAGGTCGCCAGGTTCTCCGGCAAGGTGTGGGAAGCAGCTTTCGGAGGTTATTGGCATGCGGGCTTCGTGACGGCGAAAATCGGCGAGGTCATCTGCGGAGATGAGACTCCTTCCTGTGAGGCTGGTCCCATGCCATGCTTCCATTTCCCTGTAGACCCACCGCCAATGATGCTTGCCTATCGCCTCGATGTGGTTTCCGGTGAGGTCAACCCGGGCTGTGGCTATGAAGGCGCCCTGGTGACTTTCTTCGTGGGGAACGAGCGGGCGAAGCAGACGGCAATCTGGCATGCCGGTACTTCCCAAGACGTGAATCTCTCCACAGATCCTCCAGTAGCTTATTTTTATGGGGACATGACGTTTGCCGCGGGTCTTGATCCGTCCGTCGGCGCAAACTATCCGATAGGAGTGAATGTGTATGACGGCGACGAGCTTTGCGGCGAAGAGACTGGCTTCGCCTGGAGGGAGTTTTCCTACGATGCTGCTGTCAGATCCAACCAGGAGAAACCGCGTTGCGGCGTCGAGGGAGCAGAGGTCACGTTCAAGCTGCGCGACAGGCAGGGGAACATCATTGGCGTGGCGCGGGAGAAAGGCATTTGGCACGCCTGGGGAGACGGCAACGTCGGCCAGGAACTCAACCTGACAATGGACCCGGTCGGTATCGCTCTCGCCAATGTCGGCGACGGCCGCTCGCAGCATAACGAAGCCGCATTCTGGGCAGAGACGTCGCTCGGCCTGTTTGCGCTGGGGTTGCTTGGAATCGCGACTGGTGCTGTTCTGCGAAAGCGAGCGGCGACGCGCTAGCTTATCGGCGGCGGCGCCAGCCAGTCGTAGCCGATGGTCGGGTCGTCGTGGGGAATGCGGCCCTCTTCCTTCACGTCGTAGGCGCTGGACGTCAGGTACACCAGGTGCGCCTGCCCGCCTATCGCCTTGCAACCGTGCGCGACGCCCGCCGGTATCTTCAACAGCCGCGCCGGATAGCGGTCGCCCAGGAAGACCTCCTGCAGCTCGCCTCGCGTCGACGACCCTTCCCGCAGGTCGTACAGCGCCACCTTCAGGTCGCCCGAGACGACGTACCACCAGTCGACCTGGTGCGGGTGGACGTGCCAGGCCTTTACCACGCCCGGAAACATCAGCGAGTGGCTGACCTGCGCCCAGCCCTCGGCGGCGATCTCCTCCGTGCTGCGCGCTATCTCGCGGAAGAAGCCGCGTTCGTCACTGTGCGTGACCAGCTCCTTGATTTCGACGCCTTCGATCATCGACGTTCCCTCGCTCTGGTCTCGCGCCTGTTAGGGAGGACTTCAGTCCTCCCGCCGCAGTATAGCAAATCATCGCCACCCGCAATATGAGGGCTTTTCCCGATTGTCCGGGCTCCCGCCGAACGATAACCTGGATTCCGCAGGTCCCCGCCTGCCCCTTCCGGGTCGTTAGCTGGAATGGAGCGCCGCAGAGACTAACATGTCCCTGTGGCAACTGACCGCCCGCGCGCGGGCTCAACCTGCGCGCTGGTTGCCCGACGCTACGCGCCAAGCCGCGATCTGCGCCCACGCCTGACCGCGCCGGCCCTGAGCTGCTCCTGGCTCGGCGCGTGGAAATCATCGATCGGCAGGTGGAGGAAGCGCAGCCCGTATTTCGCAAGCTCCGCCTCGTCGTCTGACGCCTCGCTGCGGACGTCGAGGACGCTGCCGATGCCGGCTTTCGCCAGCAAGCGGATGCGGTCTTTAGACGGTGCGGGTCCGAGCGCTAGTTCCGGCGTTATCCAGACCAGCAGCCGGGGTGGGCGCAACCTTTCCCACAACTGGCGTAGCATCAGTCGAGGACGTCCTGTACCAGCGCGCGCTGCTCCGGGTCCTCCACGTCGATCGGACGCGCCGGGATTCCGATGACGACGGCGTCTTTCGGGACGTCGTGGATGACGACGGAGTTCGCGCCGATGCGCACGTTGTCGCCGATGGTTATCGGCCCCATGATGCGCCCGCCGACGCCGACGAAGACGTTGTCGCCCAGTGTCGGCCCGACCAGTCCCTCCCACGGGTGGCCGGTCTTGCGCTTGTGGACCAGCCCGCAACCGGAGTACGGATTGAACGTGCAGTTGCGTCCGATCTTGACCTCGCCGGAGATCGTCACTTGCCCGTGGGAGATGCAGAAGCCGGGGCCAATGGTCGCATTGTCAGCGATCTGAACTTGCCAGACCACGATGTTCAACCAGTCGCAGAGACGCGGCAGTATTGGGGCGTGCCGGTCCTTGAGCCAGCGCTTCAGCCGGAAGAGCAGTACGGCGGAGAAGGGGAACATCCACAGCGCCGCGATGAAGCGGCGCGTGTCGAAGAGCCAGGACGCCGCGAAGAGCCCCTTCCCCGGCTTCACGCCCGTGAGGTGCGCGTAGACCCTGAAGTCCTCTCTAACGTTCTCGAACATCGGACCGCCGACCCTACACTCCTTCCTGTCCCGTCCGCCTTCTTGGGGGCAGCGGCTTCTGGGGTATGGCGCGCGCCGGGGCCCCCACCGCAGTGTGGCCGGCCGGGATGTCGCTGATGACGACGGCGTTGGCGCCTATCTTCGCGTTATCGCCGATCGTGACCGGCCCCAGTATCTTGGCGCCCGTGCCTATGTACACGTTATCGCCGAGGGTGGGCCCGCGCAGGCTGAAGCCGACCTTGCTGCTGTTGGTCAGGCCTATCGTGACGTAGGGGTTGATGGAGCAGTTCTTCCCGATGGTCGTGCCGCCGTCGATGACGACGTAGCCGTGCGCCAGGCAGAGGCCGCGGTCGATTCGCACGTGGTCGGCGATGAGGACGCCCCAGAAGATGCGGTTCAGTGTGTCGCAGAGGACCGGCAGGAGTGGTAAGCCCCTCCGCCATGCCCACTTCTTGATGCGAAAGCAGACCACGGCGGGCCACGCCCCGCGCAGGACAATCGTGTCCAGTCGCTCCCAGCGACGCCGCAGCTCGCCCTTGTCCGGGTCGGGTAGCCAGGTGAAGCCGGAGTTATAGTAGGCGTCGTAATCGGAGCGGATCTCGTTCCAGACGTTATCGGTCATCGCTGCCTCTTCGCGGGGTACGGCGTGAGGAAAGCGCCGCCGGCTCTAGTCCGCCCAGGCGGGAGTCTTGACGGCGGTCAGCAGGACGTAGAACTCCTCGAAGCCGATGGCGGAGCCCAACCAGCGCTCCCAGCGATACTGGCTGCCGCGGTTGCGGTTCGCCAGGCTCTCGATGACCGACGACACGACGCCGCCGGTGAGCCGCGGCCGCTGCCCCAGCCGGAGCGTCGTCAGGTAGAGCTTCGCCTGCTCGATCTCGAAGGCCGCGCCCAGGGGATGATCTGGATTGCGCTCCGGGTCGAAGAACTCGAACGTCTCTATCGTGAAAGGCCGCGTTTGCCCGGGGTTGCGCGAGCTCGCCCACATCGACGAGGCGTGGGGCAACCAGACGTGCACTAGGGCGCCCGGCCGGCAGATGCGCCATATCTCTTGCATCGCGGCCACGAAGTCGCGTGTGTCGTCCAGCGTGTGGTCGAGGTAGATCTCCTCGACGCTCTCGTCCTTGAAGGGCAGGCCGCGCGCCAGGTTC
>JALHUB010000082.1 GCA_022865685.1 Dehalococcoidia bacterium
CTGCACCCGTTCAAGAGCATCGCCTTCGCCGTTGCCCTCGGCGACGACGTCCTCACACCGGCGGAAGGCTCCTCTTGCGACTACTGCGACCGTCGCGATCTGTGTCGCGCGTAGGCCCTTGACCTCCCCGAGTTGACCGAAGCCGCTGGTGGTTGTCAATTCGTTTGCCGCATGATAAAATACCCGCGATTGTCAAAGCTTTCCGCGTCTTCAGTGGCCGCGAAGAATCCCCCCGATTCGCTCCGCACTCGATGACAAGGAAGTTCAGCTAAGGAGGTCGTCGAGTGCCATACACCGACAGAAACCTAACTTGCGTCGATTGCGGCGCCGAATTCACGTTCTCAGCAGAGGACCAGGAGTACCACGCCAGTCGAGGATTCACCAACGAGCCCAAGCGCTGCTCCGCCTGCAGGTCGGCGCGCAAGACCGAGAGGGGTGACTCTCGCGGCGGTGGTGGTGGCGGCGGCGCGCGGCGCCAAATGTTCCCGGCAGTGTGCGCCGAGTGCGGCCAGGCCACGGAGGTCCCCTTCGAGCCCAGGGGAGACCGCCCGGTCTACTGCTTCGATTGCTTCTCGCGCCGTTCCCCGGGCCCCACCCGATTCTAGGCCGGTCACGGGGATAGTATCGACGCTGCCGGCCGAGGCCCGGCACGTTAGTTCAACGTGGAATGTAGAGGGGATAGTATTTGTTCGTAGAGCTTAGAGAGGGAGAAACTCAAGAGCACCTCCTTTCGCGCTTCCGTCAGACCATGCAGCGAAACGGGGTGCTCAGGGAGATCAAGAGGAGGCGCCACTTCATATCCAAGTCGGAGGTGCGGCGTCTCGCCAAGGCAAAAGCAACGCGACGGGCGCGCAAGCGAATAGCCAGGGCGGCGAGGGGCTAAACAACTCACCGTATCTGACCCCGGTCCGTCGAATCCGCAGATCGCCAGCCGGCGTTCTGCAATCAGCGTCGCTATGCGGCGCTGATGCCATGTTGGCGGCAAATCATAGCCGCGCCCGCCGCCGATGCCCCTCGATCCTCTGTCGGCGGTGGCAAGCCGGATTGCTACAGGCGGCTCTCCACAGCCTCGCGGTTCACGTTGCGCAGGAACGCCTCTATGTAATCGGCCCGCTTCAGGCCATAATCGGTCATGAAGGCGTGCTCGAACACGTCCATGACGAGAACCGGCGTGCATCCCGCGAGATGGTTGTTCTGGTGCTCGTTGATCCACTCGTTGATCAGCGCTCCCGACGCGCCGTCGCGGTAGAGGATCGCCCAGCCGACGCCGCGCATCGCGCCCGTAGCCTTGAAGTCGGCCAGCCAGGCGTCGAAGCCACCGAAGTCCGCCGCGACCCGCTCCGCGAGCTTTCCGGACTGCGCCAGGTCGCCCTTGCCGCCCAGGTTCTCGAAGTAGTACTCGTGGAGGCGCATGCCGTCCCACTCGAACCCCATCCGGCGCTTTAGCTCCGCGTACTCAGGGGTGCCCAGCTTGCCGTCTTTAGCCATCTGGGCAAGCGTATCGCGGAGCTTGTTCGTGTTCGTGACGTACCCCTGGTAGAGAGTGAAGTGGTTCTTCAGCAACGTCTCGCTGAAACCGTCCATGCCAATGAGGTGGGTGTAGTCCTTCGCCTCGTACATGTAGAGGAGCCCTCCTTTTCTGCGGCTCGCCGGCGTCTTGCCGGTGAGCGATACCCCATATGCTGTCTCAGGCGGCCCGCTGCTTCAACCAGTCCCTGATCATGGCGGCATGGGTGCGAAAGTGGCCGGCACCTGCCAGGTCGAACATCCGGCTCGCTGTCTTGCCCGGGCCGAAGCGTTCCTCCGGCAACTGCTCTCCCAGCCGCTGGAAGAGGACCACCTGGTCTTCCAGTTCCTCAAGTATCTGCGCCTTGCCTTTGCCCTGCGCTTCGGCGGCGAAGATGTCGTTCCAATGTTGCACGTCGGCCCAGTCGACGCCTTCCGGCGCGGGACGCTCGCCCCGTGCCATGCGTTCGAGGCCCGCCCCCAGCTCCCGGTGCCAGCCCGCCAGATGAGCGACGATCTCGCGCACGCCCCAGCGGCCGTCCAGCCAGCGCTCCTCGAATCGCTCCCTGTCGATGGCGTCGACCAGCGACCGGAAGTCCCGGTAGGCCTCTTCATGCCATTGCAGTTCGTCCTGTTTTGAGGACAATGCGGCACGCTCCTTGCGAAGGCCACGATTCCCGAGTCGAGAGTAGCTTACCGGCTTGCGTCAGTCGACTACGGATAGCGCAGGCTGCCCTGTCTCTGTTCGACGGGACGCGGCAGGCTCAGGCAGCCTTGGCGTCCCCCATGGACTCGGAGTCGAAGGGCAGCCCCTGGTCCACGGACCGCCGCTGGGTGGCCGCGACGCGCCGGAAGCCGCACTGAAGACAGACCACGTCCCAGCTCCCCGGGGGATCGTACTCGAGCCCCAGATTGCCGCGACAACGTGGGCACCTTGCCAGTCCTGAGTCCCACTTCGGCTTCATCATCTCTGTTGCCTCCTTACAGCAGCGCCAGGCGGCTCAGCGGACTTCCTTGTCCGCTCAAGCCGCAGCCGGTGCTGGTTTAGTGTCCACAATTGCCGCCAGGTCATGGAGCTGCACCTGCAACCAGCGGCCGATGTCGTGCCGCAGGACCGCCCGTCGCATCAGCGCCGCGCGCTCGCGGCGCTCTTCTTCGCCGAGCGTGAGCGCGGTGAAGAAGAGCGCTTCGGCTGTGCCCTCGATGTCCTCGGGGCGGACGGAGAGCGCGCCTTCGCGCAGCTCTTCGAAAGAGCCCGCGGCTTCGGAGAGAACGAGCGCCCCGTCGCGCCGGTTCAGCACAGGCCCCTCTTTCGACACGAGGTTCATTCCGTCGACGAGGGGGTTCACCATCAGCACGTCATACAGGCTGAGCGCCACCAGCGCCTGCAGCCGGTCGTGCTCGTAGAACACCTTGATCGGCGTCCAATCGCCCCCGCCGTATCGGTCGTTGATCTCGTCCGCGAGAGCGAACACATCCTCGGCGTAGGAGCGGTATTCCGGGATAGAGGTCCGCGAAGGGACCAGGAAGGAGAGCATCCTCACCCTCCCGGACCACTCGGGATGCTGCTCGAGCATGAGGCCGAAGGCCCTGAAGCCGGCATGGACATTCTTGCTCGGGTCGAGGCGATCGACCCTGACGATCGTCTTCTCCGCCGTCTCCGATGCCAGCCTAGAGTAATACGGCCGAGCCTCCGGAGACGAGAGCTGGCTTCGCAGGTCGAAAACGTCGACCGATATTGGGTTCGCCGACACCCTGGTCCGGCGGCCCCTGTAGGTGACTATACCCTCGCTGAAATCGACGCGCGCGCTGGGGAAGAAGGCCCAGCACATCAGCAGAAAGTCCTGCGCCCATCTCTCCGTCTGGAACACAACGCTATCGTTCGAAAGGAGCCCCTCGCAGATGGAGTCGACGATCTGGCGTGGCAGCTCCTGCCAGGCTTCCAGGCTCGGCCAGGGGATGTGGATGAAGTGCTGTAGCGACGCGCTCGGGCAGAGGTTCCGGATGAACATGGGCGCCGCATAGAGGTGGTAGTCGTGCAGCATCACTGTGCCGCAGTTGCGGGTGCTGCGGAACTCGCTCGCCACCGTCTCGGCGACGGCCTGGTTCACGGGCAGGTAGCCGTGCTCCCAGGCATGGATCGCCTCGCTGCGCGTATCGCGGCGGTCGAGCCGTTCCCAGAGCGAGTGCTGAAGGAACCAGAGAATGGGGTTGCAGAACGTGCCGTAGAAGAGGTCGTAGGCCTCTTTGGGCGCGGCCACGAGTCGCAGACGCGTGCCCTCGCCGACGTCGAGGATGCCGCCGTTCATCGCCACCTCACGGTCGGCGGCCGTGGCGGCGCTTGCGATCCAACTAATAGGCGCCGAATTGGCAATCGACGTCAATGCGCTGGCGACGCCGCCGCTGGCACGACGCCGTCTCAGCCGTCCCGTCTCGTCGTGATAGTACTCGATCGGTCCCCGGTTGCTAACAATGAGTAACGGTTGCTCCTCCGTGATCGCCGGACTGGAGAGCAGGGCGGGCCTTGTATATGTGAGCACCGTATCTTCCTTCCGTCCACCTCGCCTACCCAGGGTGAGTGATACCAGAGCGTCTATCAGCGCTAAGAATCACAGCGAGCCTCAGCCTAGCTTGCTTTCGACCAGCAGTGACGGGGCCCAACCGAATCATCTTGCTTGGGGCGAGGAGCTTTCCAGGGGGCGGCCCCTGGCAGGCCTCGATTGCGGGAAGCGGCAATCTGCCGCATCTCTGCGGAGAGAGCCTCAAACGTCAACGCCACGTCGCTCACGAATTCGGCAGGCTCCGCGCGTGGGGAGTCGCTTTTCACGAGCGATACGGCGACCAGCAGAAGGTCTTCCCTTGTCAACGGTCCGCGGCCTCCGGCGGTGTTTCGCCGGGCGGAGCTGTCGAGCAAGGCAGCGGGTATCATGTGTCTGTCGTACATCAGCGCACCTATGCGACCTTCGCTCGGGCCGTCCGGAAGACCGGATTCGTCTCCGGCAGTTCGGCCGCGGGCCTGTCGACGAACAGGCGCTGCTGAAGAATGGGTTGCCGGGAGTTGTCCAGCGCGGCACCGCACTGGATGCAGGACACGTAGTTCCCGTAGTAATCAGAGTCGAGGACCAGATCGCCGCGGCAGCGCGGGCAGGACTTCAGCCACATCATCTTTCGACTCCTTTCACTGCACCTTCCGGACGACCTCTCCGGGACTTCTCCTTCGAACCTCCCGCTTCCGGCGACCCATCGGCCATCCGGAGCAGGGGTGAATCACTGTGCATCTTAAAGTTGGGGCGTGCGTTCTGTATGAACACGGCGCGCAATTCCGTGCAAGAACCGTGAACGAACGGAGGCACGTGCGGTTGAGCGCGGAGAAAAGCGCAAGGAATGCTAAGTGAGCGCGTCGGGCAAGGCGAAGCGCCAGTCGCGTTCTGCGATCCGGCGCCCTGGCCATAGACGAGGGATAGAGGCCGGCTATTCCTTGACCATTCGATATCCTATCTGCCGTTCGGTGAAGATGTAGCGCGGCTGCTTGGCGTCGTCGTTGAGCTTGCGCCGGAGGTTGCGGATGAAGGAGCGAACGAGCTCCGTCTCACCGGCGTACTCGGCGCCCCAGACGCGCTGAAGGATCTGGTCGAATGTCATGACAAGGCCGCTGTGCGTTGCCAGCTCGTAGAGCAGCTTGTACTCCGTAGCCGAAAGGGAGATCTCCTTGCCTTCCAGTATCACGCGACGCTCCGCGAAGTTGATCTCCAGGTCCTTCACCTTGAACGGCGGCCTCGATTCACCCACGCCGGGCAGCGACCGCCGCCGCAGCGCCGCCTCGATGCGCGCCAGGAGCTCCGACGGCGCGAATGGCTTCGTAACGTAGTCGTCGGCGCCCAGCTTCAGCGCCCGCACAGTATCTTCGCTGCTGTCGCTGGCGGTAAGGAATATGACCGGCGCTGCGGAGAACTCGCGGATCCGCGCCAGCAAGTCGAAGCCGCTCACGCCGGGAAGCCGGAGGTCGAGCAGTATCAGGTCCGGTTGCTCCAGCTCCACGAACTTGGTCACCTGCGACGGGTCGCTCGTCACGACACACTGATAGCCGGCCTCATTGAGCGAATGCTGGAGATAGCGCAGCACCGGCAGCTCGTCATCGACGGCAAGGACGCGCGGCCTCTCGCTGCGACGGACCCCCGCGGTCATCGTCGGCGTCGCGGCTTTGGCGGGCGTCGCGGCGGCCTCCGCGGCGAGCGGCAGCGTGAAGCTGAAGGTTGCGCCTTTGCCCTCGCCGTCGCTCTCTGCCCAGATACGGCCGCCGTGCGCCTCCACGATACCCTTGCAGATCGCGAGCCCCAGCCCGGTGCCCGTGGCGCGGGTCTTGCCGGAGTCGTGCACCTGCGAGAACTTCTGGAAGAGCAAGGGGAGCTTGTCGGACGCGATGCCCTGGCCCTCGTCTTGCACACGCACGGTCGCCAGCAACGCATCGTGCTCGACACCAATCTTTATCGGCGTCGCGGCAGACGAGAACTTGGCGGCGTTCGTCAGCAGATTCGTCAGCACCTGGACCAGCCGGCGCTTGTCCGCGTTCACCGCTGGCATCTCCGCCGGCATCTCCACCTCAATCCGCTGCGAACGACCACTGCGGATCATTATCGACTGCGCCTCCTCGATGACTGGACGGAGGTCGAGAGGTTCCGGCTTCACTGATAGAGATCCCGCCTCGATGCGACTTATGTCCAGCAGGTTGTCCGTGAGGTCGCGCAGCCTGTCGGACTGCTCATCGATGATCTGGAACAGCTCCCTTATCTCCTCGTAATCGAGCGGCCGCGGGCTGCCGAGCGCCGTCGCCGCGGAGCCCTTGATGGCCGCCAGCGGCGTCTTTAGCTCGTGCGTGACCATGCCCAGGAAATCGCTGCGCAGCCGCTCCATATCTTCCATCGACTGCATTCGTTCCGTCACGTCGCGCACGATCCCTTGAATGGCGACGACCTTGCCGCTTTAGTCCTGAACGGGCGCGTTGTGGTGCTCGATCCAGATAGGCGCGCCGTCCTTGTGGTGGCAGCGGAGGATCACGAGTCCTGTCAGCATGCCGGATGGCGTGCGCATCCTGTCAATCAGCGGCTGGTCATCCGGGTGCACGATCTTGTGGTCGAGATCAGGATCGAAGAGCCACTCCTCGCGCTCGTATCCGAACAGCGTTGTCATGGCGGGGCTCACGTACTCGTAGCCCGGCGGGTCGAGGCGGAAGCGATATATGCCGTCGGTCGCGTTCTCTGTCAGAAGGCGGAAGCGCTCTTCGCTCTCCCTTAGCTCCTCCTGGATGACCCTCTCGCGAGTGACTTCCAGGACCTGCACGAGGTAGCCCGTGATTCCATCGTTGTCGTTGAGACCCAGGGGCGTCAGGACGACGGAGAGGTAGATGATTCCTGATCTCGACGTCGGGTAGAGATTCGCCACCTTGATCTTCTCGAAGTCGAAGGGCACTTCGTACGAGACTCTCTCGCCGCGCCGGAGCGCTGCAATCGCCTCCTTCGACAGGTTGGGGTCATCGAAGAGGGCGAAGCCGCGCACGTCTTCGACGCTGGAGATGCCGAATATCTGCAGACAGGCAGGGTTTGCGTCAATAAGATGTCCGTCCGCATCGTAGAGCTCGATGCCGATGGGTGACTCCATGTAGATGCTCCGGAACCACGCCTCGCTTTCCCGCAGCGCATCCTCAGCGCGCTTGCGTTCACCGACATCGCGGATGACGCCGGCGAAGAAAGTCTCCTGCTTCGCCTTCCATGACGTGAGGGAGAGTTCTACGGGGAATTCACTACCATCGCTCCTCAGGCCGGACATGTCGATGGTCCGGCCCATGATGCGAGGCTTTCCGGTTGCGAGGAAACGCTTCAAGCCCTTCCGGTGCCTCCCGTGAAACCGCTCCGGCATGATTAGCGTGACGGGCTGCCCTATCGCCTCGGCGGCCGGGTAGCCGAAAATGCCTTCAGCGCCACCATTCCAGAGGACGATCTCGCCGCTGCTGTTCGCGCAGATGATGGCGTCGCTGGCCGTCTCAACCAGGGAGTGGAAGCGGTGCTCACTGCTTTGCAGGGCCTCCAGCGTGCGGCTGTTGCTGAGCGCCACGGCGGCAAGCTCACCGAAGGCCGTCGCAAGGCGCGCGTCGTTTTGGGAGAAACCCCCGGGTTTATTGGCGATACCCAGCAGCCCGACGACTGCACTGTCGATCGTGAGCGGCGCGAAAAGGACGTTGTCCAGAGTGGCATGTCCCTCCGGCATGAACTGCGCCCAGCGACTGCTCGCGAAGTCGTTCTCGTAAGCCGCTTGGCCCGTCTGGTACACCTGGGCGCGCAGCCCGCGGATGGGCATCGGCAGCGTCGGGTCGACACTGCAGGGAAGACTGCCCGAGTCGAGGAAGAGGACCTCGTTTTCCGTTCCCTCGGGGCTCAGCAAGGCCACGTAGCCGGCGCTGGCGCCGATCAGGGCCTTGCAGCGGTCGAAGATTACGCGCGCGGCGTCGGCAAACTCCCGGTGCTTCAGGACAGCTCGAGCCGATTCGAGGAGAGCCTCCACCTCTTCCTGCCTGCGTCGCGCCGCCGGGTCGCTCTCTCCGTTCTCGAGCTTCCTTTCCGAGGAGATTGCCGCCCCGTCCAAAATGGCCTTTGCACCGGCGGCGGATGTGCTAGACATGCGCCTTCCCTTCCCGACCTCGTTCGCGGTCTGGGCCGGAATTCGCCGTTCCCGGCTCCCTCTTCTTCGATCTTGCGCCATGGGTTCCCTCGGAAACGACATCCTTCCGTCGACGTGCGGCTGCATGTCCGCCGTCCTGCACCGGCGGGGCATGGCCACCGCGGTCCAGATTCACAAGAACGTGAAGGCTGGGTCACCGGCCTCCTTGCTAATGATTCCGAGGCGAGTGGTGCTCACAATTTATCATGCCTGTCAACTACTAACGAGCTTGCGGCTGCGAGGGAGGGTTGTGATTGGACTCCTGGTCCCGCGCAAGGCGGCGGTCCAGGAGGTCGTTGAGCTTCCTCACCAGCTCCCAGGGGTCGAAGGGCTTGGGAATGAATATTCCCTTCAGAGGGCCGTAACGCCGGATGGCTTCATCCTCGTCGAGAGCGGACACGATGAGCCAGGCGGGATAGCCGTCCCGCGCCTCGTGTAGTCTGTGAAGCATCGCGCCGCCGAGGCCGTCGGGAAGCCCCAGGTCGAGAAGGACAGCGTCCGGCCTTCCCTCGTCCATCTTCCTGAGCGCTTCGCCGCCGGTTTAGACTTCGGTGGTCTCAAAGCCTGCCCTCCGGAGGCAAAGCCTCAGGATTCTCGCGACGGCCGGGTCATCCTCAACTATGAGTACACTTCGTCGAGCCGCACCATTCCGTTCCGATGCCATGCAGTATCCGTTTCGCGCGAAAAAGCGGGAATAGTTCAGCAACCATTTTAGGTTTCCCGAATGGCGGTCTTGTGAACACACGGGCATACTTTGTGAAGGTTTTGTGAAGGAAGGAGGAGCGAGGCAGCGCTCTCGCGCCCCCGGCCTGCCCCCGCCCCCCTCGTCTCGGCGCGTCTTCACATTTCTCTCACGCGCGCCCCGCCGCTCTTCATGCCTTCTGCACCGCCGGAGCTTAACCTTTCCTTATTGGGCATTGAACTCCGTTTCTAAGCGCCATCGTCGCGCGACGGCCAGGCAAGGAAGGCCTGATGCAGCGCACCCGACACTACCGCCGCTTTCGAAGCCATGTGCCGTTGAAGGCGTTCTCGCCGCCCCGCGCGATGCTCATCTTCGCCGCGGCGCCGCTCCTGTTCCTGCCGGTCGTCCTCGTTCTCGGCCTCCTATTCCTTCATTACTACGACGGCGTGACCGCCGGCATCGCCTCGCCGGAACGGGTGATTGCGACGAACGGCGGCGGCGCGCGCATCCTCGACCGCAACGGCAATCTGCTCTACCAGTTCCTCGACGACAAGCACGGCTATCAGCAATGGGTGAAGCTGGAGGATGTCTCGCCTTGGCTACAGAAAGCGACGATGGCCGTCGAGGACCCGGACTTTTACTCCAACCCCGGCATCAACTTCCGAGGCATTGCCCGCGCCGTCCACGAGAACCTCATGCCCGGCCGCGACCTGATGCAGGGTACCGGCGGAAGCTCCGTCACCCAGCAACTGGCGAAGCAGCTTTACTTCTCCCAGGAGGAGCGCGGCGAGCGCACAATCAGCCGCAAGGCGCGCGAGATGACGATTGCGCTGGAGCTGACCCGTCGTTACAGCAAGGAGCAGATCTTCGAGTGGTATCTGAATGAAGTCACCTACGGCAGCGTGTTCACCGGCATCGAAGAGGCATCGGAGCGCTACTTCAGCATTCCGGCGAAGGACTTGAACCTGGCGCAGGCGGCATTCCTGGCCGGCCTGCCGCAATCGCCCGCGCGCTACGACCCGATAGCCAACTTCCCGGCGGCGAAGGCGAGACAGGTCCAGGTCCTCGACTTCATGGCGAAGCACGGTTTCCTGACGCAGGCGGAGGCCGACTTGACGAAGTTCGCCGACGTTCAGTTGCAGCCGTCGTCGATGCCGCTCGAGGCGCCGCATTTCGTCCTCTACGTCGCCGATTACCTTCGAAAAACGCTCGGCGAGGACGCCCTCATGCACGGCGGCCTTGTTATCCAGACAACGCTCGACCTCGACCTCAACAGGCGGGCGCAGGAGCTCCTGGAAGAGCACCTGAGCGAGAACGAAGCGGCGACGAACGCCCACAACGGCGCTGTCGTCGTTATCGAGCCGGCGACGGGCCGGATCCTGGCGATGGTCGGCAGCCGCGACTACTTCCGCGACGACATTCAGGGTCAGGGGAACAACGCCCTGGCCGTGAACTCGCCGGGCTCGACGCTGAAGCCGTTCACATATGTCACCGCGTTCATGCAGGGCTGGGGGCCGGACTGGCCGGTGATCGACCGGCCCATCACTTACAAGGAAGAGGACGGCACGACGTTCAGTCCGCGCAACCCGGGGGACGGTCACACATTCGGCGTGATTCCGGCGCGGCAGGCGCTGGGCAACTCGCTGAACGTCTCCGCCTTCAAGACGATCCTGTGGGTCGGCGTCGACAACATGGTGCGGACGGCAAAGGCGATGGGCATCACTGACCTGGACACGAAGGTCGGGCCCGCCGTCACCCTCGGCGGCACGGACGTCAAGCTGCTGGACCTCACCTATGGCTACAGTGTGTTCGCCAACAACGGCACCATGGCCGGTACCCCCACCGTCCTCTCGCTGCCGGAGGGAAACCGGCGCCTGGACCCCATCAGCGTGCTCCAGGTGACGGACCCGCTGGGAAGCGTCCTCATCGACAATACGCAGCCCAAGACAGAGCCCGTCATCAGGCCTGAATACGCCTACATGATAACAAGTATCCTTTCGAACGATGACAACCGCAAGACGACGTTCGGCGCCGGCAGCGTGCTGAACATCCCGGACTGGCAGGCCGCCGCCAAGTCCGGCACGAGCGAGCCCTTCGAGGTCGACGCGGCGGAGGCGCAGCGCACGCGACCCACCAGCGACACCTGGTCGGTCGGCTACACGACGGACGTCGCCGTCGGCGTCTGGATCGGCAACAGCGATAACAGCCGCATGAAGAACATGTATAGCACGACGATCGCTGCTCCGCTCTGGCACGACGTGATGCTGGAGGCGCTGAAGGGGAAGACGCCGCGCGAGTTCACGCGGCCCGACGGCCTGGTGGAAGCGACTGTGTGCGTGCCCAGCGGCCTGCCCGTGAAGCAGGGGATAAGGTGCCCCACGGTGAGCGGTCTCTTTGCGGCCGATGCGTTGGCGACACAGGGGAGCGATCACTGGGGCGGCGAACTGTTGGATGGCCTCGTCTCCGCCGATCTGTGCTCGACTTGCATTCCCAGCCAGATACAGGGCTGGAAGCGTTATCTGGCGAACGAGTACCTCAGCTACTACGGCGGCTCCTATCGACGAACGGACACGCCCTCGGCCCAGGAGCGGCCGGGCGCGCCATCTCCAACTCCGGCGGCGGCGGCGAGCCCTCAGACTCCTCCGAGCGCGCCGACCGCTGCCCCGACGCCAGCGGCGCCTGAGCCGACTCCCGCGGCACCCGCTCCTACGAAGGCGCCCGGACGGAGCCATAAGCACTGACGGGTCGCGAACGCCGTGCCAAAATCGAAGCGAGGCTAGAAAGCTCGGCCCACGGCTCCTCGCGGTGCGCGAGAAGGGGCCGCTCGGGATCCCGAGCGGCCCCGAGTGCGCCGGCTAGCGCGCTCGCGGCAGCGTAGCCCGCTTGGGGCGTCGACGTCGTCGTCGCGCCGCTACTCGGTCAGGGCGCAGATGGCGCCGGCACGGCGGATTATCAGCGCCAGGCTCTCCACGATGGCGAACTCCAGATTCTCCTTCGTAGGGCCGATGAAGGCGATGGTCATGTCCTGTCCCAGGACTATGGACGCGTAGATACGGCCCGTGTTGACTATGAGCCCGCCCTTCTCGAGCACCGGCGCCTTGAACACCCCTTCCGTCGCAATCGTCTGGATCTGCTCCAGCTCGCTGAAGGCGCCGATGGGGTGGCGCCGGTACAGCGTGTCGTAGCGGGGAGGCGACAGCGCGAGTGCGTATGGCCCGTGATAGCCCGCGTTGTCAAGGTCGATGACCGCCTTGATGATGTCGGCCGGAGCGGCTCCCAGCTCCTCCCAGGAGGAGAGAGCCTGCACGTTTATCCCCTCGTAGTTCAGGAGACCGTAGAGCCCTGGTCCGCCCTTGAGAATGATGCTGTCCTCGTGCTCGGCGGCGCGGATCGCTGCGTCCACGAGCGGGTTCAGGTTGAGCGGCAAGCCGTCTCTCTCGTAGTCCGCCAGGTCCCGTTTCCCGAGAGTGAAGCCCGTTTGAATTGCGGCTACGGGTATCGATGAGCTGGCGTATACGTCCTCTTCCAGTTGCAGGTCCTCGAGGGGAACGGACTTCAGCCCGAAACCGTAGGGCCCCTCCACGAGCAGCATTCTCCGCCCGACGAGAATGCTCCGCGCCGTCTCCACCATCGCCGCGTCCATGGCTTTCCATGTCTCGGGCTCGATGGGGGCGTCATCCCTGGCCATGTACCTGTCTGCCATCATCTCTTCTCCTTGCGCTTGGTTGTTCCAGCGCGGTCGCTTGCGATCACTCCCTGAGCGGGCCGACCGTCATTCCATCGCCGGATGCCCCCGCCTGCGGTATGCCTGCCTCGCCCGCCATTTCGTTCACCTCCTGCGCCCCCTCGGCGAGGAACTTGTCCTCTTCGCCGCCGGTGAGAATGCTCAGCAGGCGAGAGAACTCGCCGGCGTGGACGCGCTCCTCGTCCGCGATGTCCAGGAGCACGCGCTTCGCGAGGGGGTTGTCCGTCGCCTCAGCGTGGGCGGTATAGATATGGGTGGCCTCCTCCTCCGCCGCCAGGTCCAGCCTGATTGCGCGGATCAGCTCGCCCAGGCTCAGTGGGCGGTCGGGAATCTTGCCTCGGAACGGGTCAACGAAATCGGGCATCTCGTCCTCCTTCTCGACATAATGACGTATCGTTGCCGGCTAACCACGCCTCTTCGACGAAGCCACCGGCTCCGGCCCTTCAGCCAGCAATCGGCCGAGGTCCTGTTTCGCCTCCAGTATCTCCTTCCACGGGTCGCCGGTTTTCGCCAGACGCTCCGGCACGTTGAGGATCGTGAAGTCCGTAGGGTAGACCCTGTCCAGCTCCTCCCAGGTCAGCGGCATGGAGACACTCGCCCCAGGCGAGGGTCGCGGCGAATATGCGGAGGCAAGCGTCTTGCCGCGCGAGTTCTGATTATGATCGAAGAAGACCTTTCCCTTGCGCTTCCGCACCGACCATTCCATCGTGATGTCCTGCGGGTGCTCCCGCATCAGGAAACGCCCCACGGCACCGGCGGCGGCGCGCACGGTCTCGTAATCGAAGTGGCGCAAGATCGGCACGTAGACGTGCAGCCCCGTCCTGCCGGACGTCTTCACGAACGGCGACAGCGACAACGAGCCGAGCACCTCGCGCAGCCAGTGCGCGACCTCGCGCGTCATCGAGAAGGCCGCCCGGTTGAGCTCCGGCTCCGCGCCCTCCTTCTCTTCGCCCGAATACAGGTACGGGTCGAGGTCGAACACGATGTAGTCCGGGTGGTTGAGCGCCGACCGCTGGATGTTCTCCAGCGAGCCGCTGAACTCCGTCGTCAGATGCCGGCCGTCAGGCTCCGGGTCGATGCGCGAGTACCAGGTGTGTAGCTCGATGTCCGCTACCTGCCCGAGCCACAGGAGCGTCGGCAGGTTGTTGCAGAGGAGGTACTCCTGGTCGCCCTCCGTCTCCGAGAACAGCAGCACCCTGTCGACGAAGGCTGGCAGGGGGTCGCTCCAGTGTTTCTGGAAGAAGCTCTCGCCCTCAATGCCGTCCGGGACGCGCT
This sequence comes from Dehalococcoidia bacterium, assembly GCA_022865685.1. Classification (GTDB taxonomy): domain Bacteria; phylum Chloroflexota; class Dehalococcoidia; order DSTF01; family JALHUB01; genus JALHUB01. The sequence continues at coordinate 13,920 of JALHUB010000082.1, forward strand.
TGAGGGTCAGCGGCCGGTC
>JALHUB010000083.1 GCA_022865685.1 Dehalococcoidia bacterium
CAATTGGATATGGCTCCACGGAAGCGTTGGCATCTGCACGTAGGGCACACCTTCCCCCAGCGTCCAGAAGGCGATGTTCACGCCGTCGGCGGTCTTGGCGTACTGGATGCGCGGCTCCATGGCGGCACTATCCTACACCATCGAGAGCATCCTCGCACGGAGAGATTCGTGGCCGAGGCGGTAGCTAGCGCCAACCGCCGAATTTGATGTACGTGCCCTTGCGCTTCGCAGCCATCTCGTCGAGCTCTTGCTTGCTCGTCGGGCGGCGGTAAACGAGGCCGCGACGGCCGGGGACGAAGCCCAGCTTGCGGTAGAGAGCGATGGCGGCGGCATTGTCGACGCGCACTATGAGCTTGGCGCGGCGCATGCCCTGCCGCCGGAACCAATGGAGGCTCCAGCGCAGCATCGCCTCGCCGAGGCCGCGTCGCTGGAACTCGGGCTGCACGGCGAGAAAAGCGACTTTGCCGGTGCCGCCCTCTGCAACGAGGCCAACGTAGCCCGCGATCCGGCCGCTGTTCCGCTCCTCCAGCACCCGCATCTCGGATGCCCGCCTTGCCGTCTCGGCGAAGTCCGCGGCTTGCCAGGTGTCATCGGCGAAAGCGGCTACGTCAATGACGGCGATGGATTCGTACTCCGAAGGGGCGACGGGCCGCAGGATGAAGCCCGGCTCGACCTGGTCGGAAGGCGCGGGTTCTTCCGGCAAGGCGGCCAGGTCCATCTCCATCCATTCATACTGAAGCGCGAAGAAACACTCTGAGAGGACCTGCTCGATATAGGGGCGGTTTGGCTGGTCAGTGTACCAGAGGAAGATGCCGGTCGTCGCCTCGTCAGCTTTCAGGGAGCCGGCGAGGCTGTCGAGCATGGGGTGGAACTCGCGTCGCAACGCCTCGATGCTATCGAAGCCGTAGCACAGCCAGGCGCGGCTGCCCTTTGGACTGAGGAGCATCAGCGCCGTTTCCGACGTAACGATGAGCTCAGACCGCTCGCGCTGGAGGCTATCGACCTCCTCCCTCTCGACATCGAAGCAGCGGACAGGGCTTGCGCGGCCCCTTTCAAAGAGGTCGCCTTTCTTTGGAACGTCCAGCCGGCGCATCTGCGTCATGGCTTAGGTGTGTCCTCCAGAAGCGGCCACTCGCCTTCGAAGACCGCGACGGCGGGGCCGGTCATGAACACCTCGCCCTCGCCGTCCCATGCGAGGGTGAGCGTGCCACCGGGCAGTGTTATGTCAACTGTGTCGTCGACCATCCCCTGCAGGCGCGCCGCGACCATTACGGCGGACGCGCCGGTGCCGCAGGCCAGCGTTGGGCCGGCGCCGCGCTCCCAGACCCCGGCTTCAATGCTCCGACGGTCGAGCACTCGGGCGACCTCGAAGTTGACGCCGTTCGGGAAGAGCGGGTGAAAGGCGACCATCGGGCCGATCTGGGCGAGTGGGAAGTCGGCGACGGGCTGTTGAACGAAGTGCACGGCGGGTGGATTGCCCATCGAAACGGCGGTCACCGGCAGCACCTGCCGCGATGCGCCGTCGACGAGCTCCAGCGGGATGTTGACGAGTGGCGGCTCGGCGTTGGCGAGCACGGGTATCTCATCGGCGCGTAGGCGTGGGATGCCCATACCCACGCGCACCTTGTCGACCGCGCGGCCGTCGCCGAGCACCTGCAGGGTCAGGACGCCGGCGCCCGTCTCCACGTCGAAGCGCTCGCCTTCGGGCCGGACGAGGCCGCGCTCGACGGCGTACTTAGCCAGGCAGCGGATGCCGTTGCCGCACATCTCGGGCTCAGAGCCGTCGGGGTTGAGAACGCGCATGCGGACGGCCGCCCGCTCGGAGGGCAGGACGAGCAGGATGCCGTCGGCGCCGACGCCGAAGTGGCGGTCGCACATCGCCGCGGCCAGTCGCGGCCAGTCGTGCTCGTCGCCCTTAGCTTCGATCAGGACGAAGTCATTGCCGGTGCCGTGCATCTTTGCAAAGTGCATCTCACGCTTCCTTCAGAGCCAGGTCGCGGGTGATCTGAATCTGGCCGAGGTGGATGGAGGCGTGCTCTACAACGTGGAGGAGGG
>JALHUB010000084.1 GCA_022865685.1 Dehalococcoidia bacterium
ACTTACGGCGTCGCCGCCGAAGGCATGAAGGCCTACTTCGAGTACATCAACTCCCAGGGTGGCGTCCATGGCCGCAAGATCAAGCTGATAGTCGGCGATGACCACTTCAGCCCGCCGGACGCGGTGGAGGTCGTGCGGGGCCTGGTGGAGCGGGACGGAGTCTTCGCCATCGTCGGCGGCCTGGGCGACTCGACGCACCTTGCCGTCATGGACTACATCGCGGAGCAAGGCGTGCCAGACCTCTTCATCGCAGGCGGCATGCCCGAGTTCACCGATCCCCTCGTAAAGACGCGCTTCGCCATGCTGAGCGACTACGTGACCGAGGGGAAGATCACGTCTGACTATGTGAAGGAGCACTTCGCCGGCAAGACGGAAGGCATCATCTACGAGAACAATGAGGGCGGCCGGTTGGAGTTGCAGCTGGCCGAGGAGGCACTGGCCGACTCAGACGTCAAGATCGTCTCCAAGCAGGCTTACGATTTCGTCAATTTCGACCTCACTGCGCAGGTGCAGCGCCTGAAAGCCGACAACCCCGACTTCGTCTACGTGATAGGGAACCCGGGCTCTCTGGCCAGCGCCTTGAAGGTGGCGCGCGAGATCCTTAAATGGGACGTGCCCTTCGTCACCAGCGCTGTCTCTGCCGTCGAGATGACGATTCAGCTCGCCGGACCCAGCAACGCCGAAGGTTTGGTCAGCGCCACAACAGGCAAGATGATCTCCGAGACGGACGATCCGGGCGTACAGCGCCACATCGAGCTGATGAAGCAGTTCGCGCCCGGCGTCGAGCCGAGCAGCCTGACGGAGTTCGGCATGAGCACCGCTGAATACGCCGTGCAGGCACTAAAGAACGCCGGCCCGAACCTCACGCGCGAGAGCGTCGTCGACGGGGCGGAGCAGATCCGCGGTTACTGCTGCATCGTTTGCCTTGCACCGGTCAGCCTCAGCCCGACCGACCACCGCCCCTCAGAGGGGATGTGGTTCGAGCGGGTGGTCGACGGCAAGTGGGTGCGCTTCACCGACACCCCCATCGACTACGAGTCGACGCCCAGCGACGTCATCGCTTGCAAGAACGCCGGGGAGCCGGTCTACAAGGACCAGTAGGTCACGCCTCGGCGGCCGTGCCCTAAACTGCGGTTGGGGTGACCTCAGCCGTGCAGGGTGGTCTTGGTGGGCGATGCAGGGCTCGAATTTACCCGCCGGAGGAGGGCCTTGCCTGCCTGCCGGTAGGCAGGCGACCTTCTGTGTGTAAAGCATCTGAGCCTAAGCGCTGTGCATCAGATTCAGCACCCCTGAGCGAAAACGCGGAAGTTATCATCTGGAAATTAGTGGGGCGTCACGTATTACGATGATCCCGGGTTGCCGCCATTTGAAGTGACGCCGCTCAAAGATTCTGACGTAGCTCTCGAGCTTGCAAAGGACCCGGGCTACCTCTCGCCCAACTAAGAGGAAGAGAGCCCGCTGAGCGAGCGCTCCCCTGCTGAACCCGCTGCCCAGCTAGGCGGCGCGTTTCGCGACCAGGGCCAGCATCCCCTGGATTATGCGCTGGGCTTCAGCATGGTGAGCCTGCCACTTCGTGAAGTCCTCGGGGCGCCGCCACCTATTCCAGATCCAGCCCGCTGAGAACATCCTTCGGTCGACCTCCAGCGCGATCGCCTCTTCCAGCACCATGTCATCCTGACTCTTGTCGAATCGAAACGCAGCCGCCAGCGACGTCTTGTGAAGCTCCCTCAGCGTGTCGTCGTCTACACCCTTCAAGACCTCCCGCTGGTACGCACACGCGGCAGCATGGCGTACCTTCGCCCTCTGCTTCACCCAAGCCTTAAGCTCGTCCTGGGATTTGGGTTCATTCATGACTGGCCTCCTCGTAAGTATCGACCGTAGAGAAAATGCTGATAGGGAAACGGCTCCGCATTGTAGTGTCGCCGCCTTGGGCCGAGAGCCAGAAATGGGCGAAGGTGTGCCGGAAGAGATGAAGTGGTGGGCGATGCAGGGCTCGAACCTGCGACCTTCTGTGTGTAAAACAGACGCTCTAGCCTACTGAGCTAATCGCCCCCGATGTCCTCACGCAAAGGAGACGCTTGAATCGTAGCGAAAAGCGCTGCGCCCCGTCAAGACGCCGCGGCTGGAGTCGGCTTCAACCCTGCGGGCTGAAGCCCGCAGCACCCCTCATGCCGCAGGCTTTAGCCTGCGGTGCTGTAATCAAGGGAGAGTGCAGACCTGTCCGCCGCAGGAGGAGAGGGATTCTCCCTCTCTGCCAGGGGTTGCGCAGGCCTGCCCGCCGCAGGCGGGAACAGCGCTCAAGTTTCCAGACGGGTAGGGATGAAGCGCCCCCCTGATTTGGGAGTACTTATTGCTTTCCGAACTCGCTCTGCCCGACGACCTGGAAAGGCACAGGAAACGTGCCCGACTTGAGGATATTGGTTAGATACGCGGCGTCCTCAGGGCTCAAGCCCACTAGCTGGCCTTCGTCCTGAATGGCAGACTTGACGTCCGGCGATTCGATATAACCGTCCTTGTCGCGGATCGGCTCGCCGTCAAGGAAAAAGGCCATCGGATGCCCGATCAGCCGGGTGCTGACCTGTTCGAGAAGATGCGCCCCCTCACTGTCGAGCCGGAAGTCAACGACCGGGAGGCCGGCCGCGTCCGAGACGAGGAAGGCATCGGTGAGGTAGAGGCTCGTGAGCGCCTTCTGCTGCCCGTCGCTCCCGGTCGCCTGCGACGCAACCCAGACCGCGTCCTCGAGCGAGGGGTTCGGCATGAGCACGACCTTGTCGCCCTGGTAGACGGCCACATTCCCCTTCCCGTCCGTCACGAGCTCGCGGAATTCTAGGAGGCCCGTCCTCCCTATCTCGCTGACCGATTCGCTCGGCCCAACGCCGGTAA
>JALHUB010000085.1 GCA_022865685.1 Dehalococcoidia bacterium
GACTTCATGGTGCCGTTCATCAAGAGGCTGCGGACGGCTCTGCGGCGCATCGACCCGGGATGCTTCCTATTCATCGAGGGCTCGCCGTCTGACCTCAACACCGTCTGGGATGACCCCGACTCGCTGATCTGCAACGCCCGCCACTGGTACGACGTTCCCACGCTGGGCACGCGCGTGTTCCGTCCCGAAGCCTACCGGTCGCTTTCCGGCGAGACGGTCTCCGGCGTCGAGGCGATCGCGGGGGAGTACACGAAACAGCTTGTCATGCTGCAGGCGATATCGCGGGAGCGGATGGGCAACCCACCGATGCTTCTGGGGGAGTTCGGGATACCGTACGACATGAATGACGGAGAGGCGTTTCGCACGGGCGACTACAGCGCCCAGGAGGTCGCCCTCGACGCCAACTACCGCGCCCTGGAGGCGGTCCTCATCAACTCGACGCAGTGGAACTACACTGTCGACAACTCGCACGGTCACGGCGACCAGTGGAACAAGGAAGACCTGTCGATCTGGAGCCGCGACGACCAGCGCGATGCGGGGGATCCCGACTCCGGAGGGCGCGCCCTCGAGTCCTTCTGCCGCCCGTATGTCCAGCACGCCGCCGGCCGGCCCGTCCGCATGTCGTTCGACCCGGCGACCGCGACCTTCGACCTGGAGATCGAGAGCGACCCCGCACTGACGGCGCCGACGGTCATCTACGCGCCGCGCCTGCACTACCCGGGCGACGTCCGCGCCGTCGTGTCCAGCGGCGGCGTCATCCACGATGCCGCGAGCCAGACGCTGGTGTGGACGGGGCACGGCGCGGAACCCGTTGCGACGCTGCGCGTGACGCCCGCCTAGATACCGGCGGCTTCTTCGGACCAGGGAAGAGCCGCACCCGGCAGCAGTCCGAAACGAGCCCACATCTTCAGCGTCTCCCGTAGCTCTTCCATACGCTCGGGATCGGCTTTGAGGTCTTTGAGGAGGCAGTTTTCGATGTGCGTTTCCAGCAGCAGCAGGCCGACCTGGTCGACGCTGGCGCGGACAGCCATGAGTTGCGTCAGCATCTGCTCGCAGGCGCGGTCTTCCTCCACCATGCGCTGAATGCCCCGCACCTGTCCCTCGATGCGCCGCAGGCGAACGATGACATCTTTGTCAGTTGACTGGGGTTTCGTGTTCATAGTCTTGCCCCGCAACCCTTATACTAAGCTTAGTAGCAACCCTCTTGTTGACATACCCCAGGGGGGTATGTCATAATTATCGCGGATAGACTTCCCGCTGTCAAGCCGGCATGAGACCTGGAGGAGGAATAGACAATGGCAAATGTGAAAGAGGTGACCGACGCGACCTTTCGCAAAGAGGTGCTCGACTCGACCGTGCCGGTGCTCGTAGACTTCTGGGCGCCGTGGTGCGGGCCCTGCCGGATGGTGTCGCCGCTGGTCGAAGAGCTGGCTGGCGACTTCGCCGGCAAGGTGAACTTCGTGAAGCTGAACACCGATGACAATCCGGCGACGGCCACGAGCTACGGCATCCGCAGCATACCAACGCTCATGATCTTCAAGGCGGGCCAGCCGGTGGGCCAGGTCATCGGCTTCCGTCCCAAAACGGAGCTGAAGAAGCACATCGAAAGCGTGGTTTCCTAGCACTAGCACGGCCAGGAGCACCAGCTTGGAGATGGAATGTGACATCGTCATAATCGGCGGCGGACCCGCGGGCCTGGCTGCGGGGCTATACGCCGCGCGCGCGCGCCGCTGTGCTGTCATGTTGGAGAAGAACGTCATCGGCGGGCAGATCGCGCTGACGGCGTCGATTGAGAACTACCCCGGTTTCCCCGACGGCGTGAACGGCTTCGACCTGGCGGAAGCGATGCTGCAGCAGGCTGAAAAGTACGGCCTGCAGACAATTTACGTTTCCGCCCTTTCCGTCGACAAGGCCGGCGACCGTTTCCTGGTCAAGACAAGCGAAGGCGACTTCCGGACGAAGACAGTCATCGCTGCCGGCGGCGGCACCTACAAGAAGCTAGGCGTCCCGGGCGAAGAACGGCTCATCGGCCGTGGCGTGTCGTTCTGTGCCACCTGCGACGGCGCGCTCTTCCGCCAGAAAGAGGTGCTGGTCGTCGGCGGCGGCGATGCGGCGATAGACGAGGCTCTCTTCCTCGCCCGCTACGCATCGAAGATCCGCGTCGTGCACCGTCGCGACCAACTGCGGGCGACGCCCGTGCTCCAGGAGAGGGCCTTCGCAGAGCCGAAGCTCAACTTCGTGTGGAACACCGTCGTCGTAGAGGTCCTGGGCGACGACGTCGTGACCGGAGCCAGGCTGCGTAACGTGATCAGCGGCGAGGAATCGGAGATGGCGGTCGCCGGCGTGTTCATCTTCATC
>JALHUB010000086.1 GCA_022865685.1 Dehalococcoidia bacterium
ACGTAGCGGCCGACTACTCCGAGGTCGGAGGGCGCCTCCTCCGGTTTCGGCTTTTCGACGAGGCTGAGGACGCGGAAGACATCGTCCTCCAGCGGCTCGACGGCCATGGAGCCGTAGTGCGAGATCTCCTCGTGCGGGACCTTCTCCACGGCAAGGACGCAGCCCTCGTGCCGCTCGTAGACGTCGATGAGCTGTCGCGTCGCCGGCGGGTCGGCGACAATGATGTCGTCCGGGAAGTAGAGCACGAACGGCTCGTTGCCGATGACGTGCTGGGCGATCAGCACCGCGTGGCCGATGCCCCGCTGCTCCTTCTGACGAACGAAGACCATGTCCGCCATCTCGGCGACGCCCCGGACCTCCGCCAGGCGCTCGTGCTCGCCCTTCTCCTCGAGGGCGCGTTCCAGCGCCGGCGCCCGGTCGAAATAGTTTTCGACGGCGCGCTTTCCCGACGACGTCACCATGACGATGTGCTCGATGCCGGAGGCAACGGCCTCTTCGACGACGTAGTGGATCACGGGCCGGTCGACGAGGGGGAGCATCTCTTTCGGGCCGGCCTTGGTGATGGGGAGCATGCGTGTCCCGTGGCCGGCGGCGAGGATCAGTCCTTTGCGAACGTGCATCCTATCTCCGTTCGAGCGAGGGAAGACCGAAAGCTCGTAGCATCGCTATTCTACGACTGCGGCAGGCGGCGGGCAAGGCACGAGCCGGCGGCGGGCGTTTCGCGGGGAGCCCCAATTGCGGCGAGAACTACCATGCCTATCATAAGCTGCAAGTGCCTGCCACTGGAAGCTACGGCCAGGTTCAGAGAAGCATCGTGGTTTGTTTGGGTTGACGGCGTCTGTTATAGTTACTGGCGGTATAGCGTTTCCCATTAGGGAGACCTTTCCGGCTTCGGAAAGCCTCGAAACGGTGGGCACCTCAAGCGTCGGCGGGGTTGACATTAGGCAAAGACCCCATGATAGGATGACGCGCGGTCGTGCTAGACGGGGAGCTAGCGGTGCCCTGAACCCGCAATCCGCTATAGCGGGGTTGAATTCCCGTTCGAGGTCTTAGGCACCGGGGGACTGGTGCCGCTGCGCGGCGTAGAAGGCTTGGTCCTACGCGGCGAAACCCTATGAACCCCGTCAGGTCCGGAAGGAAGCAGCGGTAAGTAGTGGTATTCGGGTGCCGTAGGGCAACCGGGCCAGAGCAAGCGGACGGCATTAAGCCCGCGGGCCGGGTCGACAACGGGTGCACGACCGTTCTTTTCCAAATCGCGGCTCCGCGGTTGTTCAAGGGGATACTGTTTGCCCGATAGACGAAACGGAGCGTGGGTCCATTTGCGGACGCTGAGGGAGCGGCTGTTAGCCGCCGCTTCGAGTCCGGCGGCCGGCTTCCCCATCAGCCGCTCCAGTCTCGCCTTCCTCGTCGCCCTCGCCGCCATCGCCTTTCTCACGTTCATCGTTTTTCCCGCGCAGCGCGCCACCGTCGTTGCTGACGGATTCACGCGGCTGGTGCACAGTCGCGAGAAGTCCGACGTAGCGATCGCGCGCCGCGCCGGTGTGACGCTGGAGCCCGCCGACCGCGTAGTCCACAAGACCGACCGCTGGGGCGAATCCGAGCTCGTCGTCTCCCGGGCGACGCCGGTTGTCGCCCAGATCTCGGGCCGGCTCGTATACTGGCGCACTCAAGCGAAGACGGTCGGCGGCGCGCTCGCTGAGATAGGCGTCACGCTCGACGACGGTGACAGGGTGCTTGTGAACGGCGTCGTCAGTTCGCCCCGTGACGAGCTCGTCCCGCTGCCTGCCCGCATGGTTAGCGATGCCCTGAGCCTCGCGCGCGTGCCGGTTGTGCCGCTGATAAACGCCGAGAACCCGCTATCGATAACCGTGAAGCGGGCCGTTGCCTTCACCGTCAAGGAGGACGGCCACAGCCTCAGCCTGCGCTCGACGCAGCCCAGCCTGGCGCTCGCCCTTAAAGAGAACGGCATTCTCCTCGGCCCGGGCGATCTCGTCGTGCCGGAGCTCGATACTCCCCTGGCTTCCGGTTTGAACGCGGAGGTGCGCCACGCGTCGAAGGTCACTGTCACTCTCCCTGAGGGGAGCAGCATCGTCTACACGCACGAGAGGACCGTCGGGGACGCGGTCATCGAAGCGGGGGTCGAGCTCAGTCCCCTAGATAAGGTCCTGCCGGGGCGCGACGAGCTGATCAGTAACGGCATGGACGTCCAGGTGATACGCGTGACGGTCGGCACCGTTGTCGAGCGCGAAGAGATCGGCTACCAGACCCTGTTCAAAGGCGACCCTGACCTCGATTGGGGCGACTCGCGCCGTGTCGAGGGACAGAGCGGTATCCATGCCTGGGAGTTCCAGGTCACCTACGAAAACGGGCAGGAGGCCGGCCGCGTTCTCCTGCGCGACTGGGTGGAGCAGGAGCCTCAGGATGCTCTTGTCTACTACTCGGCCGCATCGGACTACGACGGCGACATGCCCGAGGAACAGCAGGTTGTCAGCGTGCTGCACGTCTACGCCACCTGGTACAACCCCGCCTCCGCCGGAAAGCCGCGCTCATCGCCCGGATACGGCATCACCAGCACCGGCGTCCCCGTGACGCGAGGGATTGTGGCCGTCGATCCGAGGGTGATACCATACGGGACGAGGATGTTTATCCCAGGATACGGGTTCGCGGTCGCTGCGGACTGCGGCGGTGGCGTCAAGGGGAACATGATAGACCTGGGCTATCCCGATGGGGTCGACGTTGACTGGTCCTCCCACTGGGTTGACATCTACATTCTTGGCTGATAGTCGAACCACGCCTCCTCGCAAGACCGCTTCTCGACGCCGCTTCCGCTCACAAAGGGCGCTACCGCGTGACCTCGTCCAGGCCGGCCTGAGCCCTCGCAAGAGCCTGGGGCAGCACTTCCTCACCGATCGCCGCATCCTGCGACGCATCGTCAGCGCGACGAAGCTCACCCCAACCGACACCGTCGTCGAGGTCGGCGCCGGCCTCGGTGTGCTGACGGCGCAGCTGGTGCGACGAGCGGGCAGGGTGATCGCGGTCGAGGTCGACGAGGCCCTCTGCGATCACCTGCGCCGCCGCTTCGAGAGTGCATCGAACCTCGACGTCGTCTGCCGCGACGTCCTGTCGCTGCAACCGGGCGATCTCCTGCGGTCGGCGGGCGCGACGCCGCCGTACGTGGTGGCCGGCAATCTCCCTTACAACATCGCCGCGGCCGTCCTGCGGCTCTTCCTCGAGGCGTCCGAGCGGCCGCAGCGGCTGATCGTCATGCTCCAGAAAGAGGTGGCTGAGAGCATCGTGGCGAAGCCCGGGCGAATGAGCCTGCTTGCCCTCAGCGTGCAGCTCTACGGCGTGCCGCGACTCCTCTTCACCGTGCCGCCTTCGTCGTTCCGGCCGCCGCCGAGAGTGGAGTCCGCGGTGCTGCGCATCGACGTGCGGGAGGCCCCGGCCGTAGCCGTCGACGACGTCGAAGGCTTCTTCCGCTTTCTTCGCGCCGGCTTCAGTGCCCCTCGCAAGCAGTTGCGAAACGCGCTGAGTCATGCCCTCGGCATCGACGCCGCGTCGGCCGGCGACGCCCTGCGTCGAGCGGGCATCGACCCCTCTCTACGTGCGCAGGCGCTCGGCATGGAGCAGTGGGCGACGCTTTATCGTGCATTCGCGCTGGAAAGCGAGGGCCGGTCGTGAAGCTGCGAGTCGTCGCCCCCGCGAAGGTCAACTGGACGC
>JALHUB010000087.1 GCA_022865685.1 Dehalococcoidia bacterium
CAACAAGACGCGATGATCGACTGGGGAGGCAAAGCCCGCTGAGCTGGTGCGGGCTCGGTGCTGCGTCAGTACAGCCTCAACTGTCGGCGGCATGGTTTCGTTGCATCCCACCCCAAAGACCGTCAGCCCACTCTTAGCCTGAACTTCTCCCAGGCTTGAGGAGCATCGGGGCCCCGACTCAATGAAAGTGCTTCTGCGACAAAGACTTCGGTCCAAGCAGGAGAGATCCCCGACGCCGACACACTGTAAGCTGGATTCGCTTCACTTCGGAACGTCTGGTGGACGCGAACTTGTGGGTGCATTCGATGGCGGGGCGATCACGTCGAACGGCGGCGCGGTCCTGCTCGGCGCGACCGATCTCACGATCAAGCTCACCGAGCGGCTCGCCCAATGCTTCACCGATCATCGCCTCGCAGACGGCATCACGCATACGGTCGCAGACCTGCTACGGCAGCGCATTTTTGCGCTCGCGCTCGGCTACGAGGACCTGATCGACCACGATCAGCTTCGCTTCGATCCGGCGCTGACGGCGGTGCTTGGCAAGCCCGGCGGACGGCTCGCTGGAAAGTCCACACTCAACCGGCTGGAGCACGCGGGCAAGATCGGCCAGGACCGCCATCACAAGCTCGACCACGATGGGGTCGCGATCGAACGGCTGTTCGTCGACCTCTTCCTGGACGCCCACACCGAGGCCCCGGCCCGCATCGTCATCGACCTCGATGCGACAGACGATCCGCTGTTTGGCCAGCAGGAAGGCCGCCACTTCAATGGATACTACGACTGCTATTGCTATCTGCCGCTCTACATCTTCTGCGGGCGGCATCTGCTGGCGGCCAAGCTGCGCTCATCAAGCGAGGACGCGGCGGCGGGAAGCGTCGAGGAGGTCGAGCGCATCGTTGGTCAGATTCGATTGTCCTGGCCGGCAACGAGCATCGTCATCCGGGCCGACAGCGGCTTCTGCCGCGACGATCTCCTCACGTGGTGCGAGGCAAACAACGTGCAGTACGTCATTGGTCTGGCGGGAAACTCCCGCCTCGCCGCCAAGATCGCGCCGGAGCTGAAAAAGGCTCAGGCGCGCTCCAAAGTGACGGGGCAGCCCGAGCGCGTGTTCAAGGACTTCCGGTATCAAACCCGCGAGAGCTGGTCGGCCGAGCGCCGCGTCATCGGCAAGGCCGAGTGGACCCAAGGTGAAGGCAATCCGCGCTTCAGCGTGACGAACATCCATCCCGCGATGGGCACGGCGAAGTTCCTCTACGAGGACGTCTACTGTCAGCGCGGCGAGATGGAAAACCGCTTGAAGGAATGCCAGGGCGACCTGTTCGCCGACCGCACGCCGACGCCCACGATGCGGGCGAACCAGCTGCGGCTGTGGCTCTCGTCGATGGCCTACGTTCTCATGTGTGCGCTGCGCCGCATCGGACTTGCAGGAACGAAGATGGCGCGCGCGACCTGCGGCACCATCCGCTTGCAGCTGCTGAAAATCGGCGCACTCGTGACGGTGAGCGTACGCCGCGTCAAGGTCGCGTTCGCGACGAGCTGCCCGGCAGCCGAGACCTTCGCCCTCGCGCAACGACGATTATGCGCCTGACGGGCCGACGCCCGACTGAGCCCGAGGATCAACGACAGAGGAAACATCGCGACCTTCGACCCCAACCGCTCTTCCGGCGGCGACAGCGCGCGCCCAAAATAAGGCCGACCCAATCCATCGACACGACGCGCTCAAAGTCGCTTTGCTGAACGCCGCTGGGAGAAAGGCGGGCTAGATCGTTCCGCAACAGATCGACGTATCGTCGGGTAACACTCGGCCGTTTGCCGAGGCCGGCATGAAAGACCGTGTCGCCCCGCTCGTCATCCGTCAGCTCGACCGGCGAGTTCGCGATGACC
>JALHUB010000088.1 GCA_022865685.1 Dehalococcoidia bacterium
CCGTAGCCGAGACTTTCCAGTCTCGGCGTTCGGTTCTCCGGTTTGAAGTCACAGTATACCGTCGGCTGATGCTCGCGGGCAAGAAACGTTAGACGTGCGACGCTCGGGGGGCGTCGGCGCTGAGGCGACGCCTCAGGGCGCGGCGGCCGCGCTGAGCTCTGGATGGAACGTCGTCGCCGACGGGCAGCTATGCCAAAGATTGCACTCCGGGCAACGCGGCCGCCGCGCCACGCAGGTGCGCCGCCCATGCACGATGAGGTACATATGAAACGAGTAGACCTCCTCAGGCGCCAGTCGCGGCTCCCACATCGCCTGCGCCTGCGTCGCCGACGCCCCCGACGCTACGAGCCCCAGCCGTCGCAGCACGCTATGGACATGCGTGTCGACCGGGAACGCCGGCCGGCCCAGCGAGAACAGCAGCACAACCGCCGCCGTCTTCGGACCGACGCCCGGCAGCGAGGTCAGCCACGCCTCCGCCTCGTCGAGTGGCATCTCGCGCAGGAGCGACAGATCAAATGAGCCGCGACGCTTCAGGATCTCTGCCAGCATCGCATTGATGCGCAGCGACTTCGTCGGCGCCAGGCCTCCCGGGCGAATCGCCTCCTCTACTCGCGACGAAGGCGCTTCGACGACTGACTGCCAGCTCGGGAAGACGCGCTTCAGTTGAGCGAAGGCACGGTCGGAGTTCACGTCCGACGTATTCTGCGACAGAACACCTAGCACCAGCTCGTCGAGCGGGTCGCGACGCGGCCGACGCGGCAACTCGCCGTACTGCGCCGCCAGCAGCGCAACGACCTCTTTCGGCGTCAGCAAATCCAAACCGCCCTCCATTCGCCGATTCTACCACCACCCGCTGATGCGTTTCGCTGGCTCTCACATTCCTTCTCCTGACACTCCGCAATCGACGTTGTATAATCGCCTGGAAGCGATACAGGATGCGCCCGCTTCCACTCCCAGCCACGCGAAAGGAGCAACGATGACGCGAGAAGAGGTCCGCCTGACCGCCCTCGCCTCCTGCGCCGGCTGAGCGGGCAAGGCGGGCATCGCCCTCCTGGCGCAGGTCCTGCGCCCCCTGTCCGAAGCCTTCCGGCCCGAAGAGCACCCCAACCTGCTCCTGGGCCTCGACGGCCTCGACGACGCCGCCGTCTACCGCGTCAGCGACGACCTCGCTATCGTGCTGACTGTCGACTTCTTCCCGCCCGTCGTCGACGACCCGTACACGTACGGCGCCATCGCCGCCGCCAACGCCATGAGTGACGTCTACGCCATGGGCGCAGAAGTCCTCCTCGCCCTCAACATCGTCGGCTTCCCGGAGACCCTGCCGCCATCGATACTGGCGGAGATACTCCGCGGCGGCGCTGCCAAGGTCGCCGAAGCGGGCGGCGTCATCGCCGGTGGCCACACCATTTACGACGCCGAACCGAAATACGGCCTTTGCGTCATGGGCGCCGTCCACCCCAACCGCATCGTCACCCGCGGCGGCGCCAGGGCCGGCGACCTCCTCTACCTGACGAAGCCCCTGGGCACCGCCATCATCCTCACCGCCGGCGAGCGCGACCAGGC
>JALHUB010000089.1 GCA_022865685.1 Dehalococcoidia bacterium
GCTGTCCCGCGACGTGTACTTCTCCGCGTTCTCGAGGAGGTTCGAAAGGATGTGGACGATGTATTCCTTCGACGCCACGACCGCCGGCGTCTCGCCGACGACGATTTTGCGTACCTCGCGGGCTCCATACCGGCTGCGGTGCTTAGTTACGACCTCGTCGACGACGTCGCCCACGGCCACCGGCCCGAGCTCGGGCCTGCGGGCTTGTGCGCGTGCCAGTGACAGCATGTTCTCGATGATGGCCGCCAGCCGCTCCGCGCCGGTGCGTATCTCATCGACCAGCTCGCGGCTTTCACCGGCGGTCAGAGACGCCGGGTCCAGCAAAAGCGAAGCGCCGCCCATGATCGCTGTGAGCGGCGTCCGCATCTCGTGCGATACCATCCCCATGAAATCGTCCTTGACGGCGTTCGCCCGCCTCAGCTCCTCCTCCGCCAGCTTGCGCTCCGTGATATCCTGACACGTCCCGAAGCCGCCGCGCAGCTTGCCCTCCGGGTCGAACTCCAGCTCGGCACGCTCCCGAATCCACTTCACCGTCCCGTCCACGACGATGCGGTGGTCGATATCGTAGGACGCGCCGCGGAGTGCGGCCTGCCATGCCTGGTCTACGCGCTCGCGGTCCTCCGGGTGAACTAGGCCGAGGAAGGTCTCGTACGTCAGCGGCGTGCCCGGCGCGATCCCGAACAGCCGGTAGCTTTCGTCCGACCACTCCAGGACGTCGCTCTGGACGTCCAGCCGCCAGCTCCCAATGTGGCCGACGGTCTGCGCCCGGTTGAGGTCGGCTTCCCTCTCGCGCAGTGCCTCCTCGATCTGCCTGCGCTCAGTGAGATCGATAAAGAGGGCAGCAAACCTCCCTTTCTCAGGGCTGAAGGCAAGGACCTCATAGTACCTGCCCAGCGGCGCGGCGAGGCCCTCGAAGCGAATCGGTTTTCCCGTGCGCACCACCTCGCCGTAGGTGCCTATCCAATGCTCCTCGATGTCTGGGATGACCTCGCGAACGGTCCGCCCGATGACGTCCTCCCGCTTGAGCCCAGTGAGTTGCTCGAAGGCAGGGTTGGCTGCCAGGAAGCGGTAGTCGACGGCCTGCCCATCCTCATCGTAGATCATCTCGCACAGAGCGAAGCCTTCTCCCAGATGCTCGAACAGCATCCGGTAGCGCTCTTCGCTCTCCCGTAACGTCGCCTCCGTCTCTTTGCGCTTCTCCTCGAGCCGTCTGTGCTCGGCGCTTTCTATCGTCTCCCACCGACCTTCGCGTTTGACGAGCGCGAACTGATGGGTGCTTATCACGTCGACGATCTCGGACGCGCCGCACTTCTCCAGCGAATACGTGCAGGCGGCGATCATGTTGTACTGGCCGATGACGTCGTTCACTGCCTCTTCGTACTCGGCGAAGTCATCCCAGTCGGACTTTTCGAGCCAGAAAGTGTTGCCGCTCAGCCTCAGGCCGTCGAAGCCGCTGGCCTGGGCCTGCTCGACCTTCTCGACCCAAGCGTCGAGCACCCTCTGCGACTCGAACGCGCCGCCCTTGAGGTACCAGGCGTCGTAGGGCAGGATCTCGATCTGGCCTTTCTCCAGGTATCGGTCGAGGTCCGGCAGGGCTTTTCTCAGCGCCTCCTCCGCCTCCTTCTCCACGAGAGGCGGCGCCGTGATCCACATGCAGAACTCATTGGCCAGCAGGCCCGCCTTGAAATACGGCACGAGAATGTCAATCAGATCTTGCTGCGTCTGGTAGAACTGGCAGAAGTGGGTGCCCCACGGCGCCTGGCCGATGACTTCGATGCCCGTGTTTCGCAATGATGGTCTCGTCATTAGACGGGGTCCCTCTGCGGCTGCTCGGTATGATGCGCGTCGCCCGAAGAGGTCGCCGCCGGGTCGTGGGATGGAGGAGTAGAGCACTCCGCGACGGCCGGGCGAAGCGGATCCGGCTTTAGCAGCAGCATCTATTCGATTATAGCGCGAATGGAAACGGCCCGCCAACGCGACGGCTTTGTTTCATCGCTCTCTCACGCCCCGGCCACCGCATATCACGCGCGCTGCACGCGACGGCGCTATCGTCTGTTAGTAGGGCCATCGACAGATGGTGGCCCAAGCAGTGGCAAAGGAGACAACCATGCGAATGATAATGCTAGTCGATTTCCCCGTGGAGCCCTTCAACACCCTGGTGCGAGACGGGACCGCCGGCGCCAAGATCCAGAAGGTGCTCGAAGACGTCAAGCCGGAAGCGGTCTACTTCAGCGAGCGCGACGGCATGCGCGGCGCCGTCCTCGTCGTCGACGTGGCGGAGCCGTCGCGTATTCCGGCCCTCGCCGAGCCGTTCTTCCTCACCTTCAACGCCACCGTCAAGATCCGCATCGCTATGACTGCCGAGGACATCGCGAAGTCGGGCCTCGACGCCATGGGGTCGAAGTACGGCGCGTGAGCCCGAACGAAGGAGGAAGCATGTCTAGGGCCCCCTGACGCAATACACGTTGGCAATCCCTGCCAGCTCCTTCGGCACTGACGGGCACGTCTTTCCGTCCTCCGGTGCCGCCTCCAGCACCGCGTACAGCGTGTACGTATTGCCGTCGGATGCGTACAGGTAAGGAAAGCAGCCGGTGTCGGACAGCGATTCCCCCGGCAGCAGGTCCATGAACGGCTCTAGCCCACAGCCGGCGTCGACGACCGGGAACGGGCAAAGCGGGAGGGTCTCCTTGTTGGTACTGGGGAACTGGCCGTTTGCAGCCTTATACTTCAACGCCGCAGTGCTGAGTCTGTCGAGATCAGCCCGCTTCAACTGATCGCGCTCAGTCAAGGTTGCGGTCGGCGACTTGAAGCATGTTGACGGGGAGGTCGGGACCATGTCGCGGCAGACGAGCGCTACCGTCTCGTCCTTTATCGCCCCCGTCGCGATCTGGAGAGCGCACCACCTTGGCCATCCGGCCCTCTCCGGCCCGCTGGCGGCAGCTTCCTGCTCCACCTGCTGCCATAGCCAAAAACCTTCGTGACTCATCGCGGGCCCACGCGCGTTCACAGCGGCGGGCGTGTTCATCCAATCGAAGTAGTCGTTGACGTTCGTTGCGGCGAGAAACGCGACGGCGCCGCTCAGAGCAAACGCCGCCCCGACGCTGATCCCTGGAACCGTGATGTTGAACCAGCGCCTCGCGCCCAGCCAGCGGGCGGCCGCCAGCAGGCGCTCGATGCCCTCTCCGACCAACAGGAACATAAAAGGCGCAACGACCAGCCCGCGGGAGGCGTCAGGGGTGCCTGAGCTGAAGACCTGGACGGCGAAAACGGGGAAAAGGAACATGATCCACCAGAGGGTCGTCTGCCGCCACTTCCAGGCTGCGCCTGCGAGACCTACGAAGAACAGCAGTCGGACGTAAGGGTCGAGCAGCCCGCTCTGAGGCGGGATGTAACGAGTCCACAGCCCATGGTTCATGACGCCGGGGCTGGAATCGATGAAAATGAAGGCGCGCGCCGCCCAAACGGCCTGACGCACGAGGACCTTCGTCATGTCCGCCTCTCCGATGTAGGGCATCTTCGCGTGGAAGATGGACGTCATCCTCATCCGCGACGTGAAGATACCCCAGTCGTTAATGACGTGCCTCAGCTCCGGCAGGAACACGATGAAGCAGACGCCCAGGAGGATCGCGTAACCCTGTACGATTTGCCGGGCCTGGTTTCGGTTGAACAGGAGGGCGAAGGGGAGATATGCCATGAAGAGAAAGACAATCATGTTGCCGGTGGAGTACCCGTAGAGGCCGAACGCCGCGAACACGCCCGCGCCCGCGTAGAAATACCATCTGCGCTTGCGGATCGCGAGGGTGAGCAGCAGCGCCGCAGTGACCGCGAAGAGGTCGGCGTTGATGTTTGTCCAGGCAGTGCGCGAGAAGTGTAGGAACCATACGTTCGTCGCCAGAAGGAGACCCGCGAGCAGGCTTGCCAGGTTGGAGAGCCACTGGCGGGCGAGGAAGAAGAAGGCGATGATCGTTCCCATGCTGAGGAGCACAGGGCACAGCCTTGCTCCCACGATGCTGGCTCCGAACACCTTCATCGTCCCGGCCATCAAGTACACGCTGAAGGCGGGCGAAGGCGTCCAGTCGAATCCGAAGAAGCC
>JALHUB010000090.1 GCA_022865685.1 Dehalococcoidia bacterium
ACCAGATGTTCATCGGCGCGACGGCGCTGGTCTCGGTCGTGTCGGTCTATCTGCTCCTGTATCGCACGAAGCTGGGCAAGGCAATGCGCGCGACCGCCGACAACATGGAGCTCGCCCGGGTGGCCGGCATCGACACGGAGCGAGTCGTCATCGCGACGTGGGCGATCGGCGGCAGCCTTGCCGGGCTGGCGGGTGTCCTCCTCGGCATTCAATCGCACCTCATGCCTGAGATGGGCTTCATCTTCATCCTGCCGCTGTTCGCGGCGTCGATACTGGGCGGCGTGGGCAGCCCGCACGGGGCGCTGGTCGGAGCGCTGATCGTCGGCGTCTCGCAGGAGGTCTCGACGGAGTGGATTTCGCCGGCGTACAAGCCGGCTATCGCGTTCATCCTGCTATTCGCGATCCTGCTGGTGAGGCCGCGGGGCATCTTTGGGGTGAAGGTCTGATGATCAGCGACTTCCTGAATCCGTCCTATCTGGCCGGCTTCCTGACGCTGGTCCTGATCTACGGTGTCTTCGCCATCGGCCTGAACGTGCACTGGGGCTACACAGGCATCTTCAACTTCGGCGTGGCCGGGTTCTTCGCGGTCGGCGCGTACACGTCGGCGATTATCACGAAGCAACCCGCTAGCGGCGGCTACATTACGTACATAGGTGGGCTGCATCTTCCGTACGTGTTTGGGCTCCTGGGGGCCGGCCTGGCTTGCGCCGTGCTGGCCTTCATCATCGGCATACCGACGCTGCGTTTGCGCGAAGACTACCTGGCTATTGCGTCGATCGGCGTCGCCGAGACGCTGCGCCGCGTCTTCATCAACGAGATGTGGCTCGTGAACGGCACGCGGGGCATGATCGGTATTCCGCAGCCGCTGCACGGTCTCGTCGACACGGCGGACTACAAGTACGTCTACCTGGCGATAGCCGCAGTCATCCTGCTTGTCGTGTACGTCGCCGTAGAGCGCGGCATCCGGTCGCCCTGGGGACGCGTTCTGCGCGCAATACGCGAGGATGAGATCACGGCTGCGGCGAGCGGCAAGAACATTTTCGCTTTCAAGATGCAGGCCTTCGTGCTGGGCGCCTTCATCATGGGAATCGGCGGCGCAATGTACGCGAGTTACGTGAGGGCGATAACGCCGGACACCTTCGTGCCGATGTTTGGGACGTTCCTCATCTGGGTTATGCTCATTGTCGGCGGCAGCGGCAACAACAAGGGCGCGATACTCGGCGCCCTGGCCGTCTGGCTGATCTGGGACCGCACGGGCGCCCTCGTCAGCAATGCGCAGGACGTGCGGATCTTCTACGTGCGGAACCTACTGATCGGCGTGCTGGTCGTCGCGGTGTTGCTCCTGAGGCCCAAGGGCATCTGGGGCGAAGAGAAGCGCGTATCGGTCTACGCCGGCAAGGAGCCCGAGAGGGGGAAGCGGAAGGAGGCGGAGGAAGCCGACGAGCCGCTCGCGACGGCCGTCCCAACGGCGGATGAAGCCGGGGAGAGCGGCGGCGCCACTTAGGCGCGGAAACACGAGACAAGGACACGGCCCGAGGATTCCCTCGGGCCGTGTCTGCATTCTTGATGAGCGCCTATTCCAGCGTCACCGGTTCCGTACGGACGGTGACGATTTTGCCGGCCTCGTACTTCCAGATCTCGATGAAGCCGGAGGGGAGGTCGCCGTTCTTGTCCCACCCAGAGAAGCCGGACGCACCCTGGAAGTTGATCGCCTTTCCCTGATGGATCAGGTCCAGCGCCTTCTTGATGCCGGCAGCGCCGGAGGTGATCTTCTCACCGCTGGGGTCGTTCAGCGTTCGCATGGCGTCGCGGATCTTGGTCGAGTCGGCGGACTGGGCCTTCTCCGCGCCGAGAGCGATCATGATCACCGCGTCGTAGGACTCAGCGATGTAGGGCAGAGGCGGCAGCGAGCCGAACCTAGTCTCGAACTCGGCCTTCCAGTCGGTGGGGGTTTCTGCTGCCGCGGAGACTGTACCTTCCATGCCCTCGAGCTTGTCGGCGCCCACGGCGGCTATGATGTCCTCCGACTTGGTGCCGTCGCAGAAGAGGACGTTCGTGATCAGGCTGTTCTCGAAGCCTTCCTTGAGGTAGACGGTGGCGCTCTGCGGGTAACTGAGGGCCGCGATTGCGTCGGGGCTGCCCTCGGTTGCCTTCTGGAGCTCTGCCAGGTAGGACGCCTGTTCCTGCTCATGCGGGACCTGCGCCGTGACTGTGCCACCCTCAGCCTCGAAGGACTTGGCGAAGTTCTCGGAGAGGCCCTGTCCGTAGGCATTGTTGACGTACAGCGTCGCGACCTTGCTGTAGCCAAGCTCCTTCGCCAGCTTCCCGAGGATGAGTCCCTGGGCAGCGTCGGAAAGAGTGGTCCGGAAGAGGAAGTCGTTGTCCTCCACCGCCGTCAAGGCCGGTGACGTAGAGGCCGGGGATATTTGGATGATCTTGTTAGGTACGGTCACGGCCTCGGCCACAGCCAGGGTGACACCGCTGGACAGGGAGCCGACGACGGCGGCCACCTTGTCGCTTTCGACGAGCTGTCTGGCCGCATCAACCGCCGGCGACGGCGAGGTCTGCGAGTCGGCCTGCTTCAGTACAATGTCCTGGCCCATGACGCCGCCGGCGTCGTTGATCTCCTGCGCGGCGAGCTTGACGCCGTTCATCATGTTCGGCCCGAACTCGGCCAGGTCGCCCGTGAAGTCGAAAAGAATGCCGATCTTCAGTGGACCTTTTGCCGCCGGCGTGGTGCCGCCGGACGGGGTTTTTGCTCCTGGCGTGGTACCGCCGGACGGGGTCGCCTTGCTCTCTTCGTCGTCGCCCCCGCAGGACAGCGCGGCCAACGAGAGGACAGCGACCAGGGACAGCAGGACCAGCCAGAACCGCGCTCCATGCGCGCCCTTATTCGCACTATGCTTCATGTTTCTGGACCCTCCTTTTTATGCTGAGATACCTGCAAGTCCGCCAACCGCCCGCCGGCTAAGCGACAAGCGGCGCTAAGTAAAACGGATTCTAAGCTTAGCCGCTAACCTCAGTCAAGCACTAGCACGTCGGGCAAACGAAAGAAAGCTCTTCCAGGCATTCGCCCCCTGGACATAGCGCATCGATGGAGGCGTCTTCTCTACAAGAAAAACGCTCGCTTCTCGGGGTGCGCCGCGGATGGCGCAGGCTTCAGGGGTAGCGCGCGACGAAGTGCTGCCAGACCAGCCTCGACACCGTCTGGCCGAGTGGCACGTCGGCGTACTCCCAGGGCACGTCCTGGCTGTAGAACGAGACGGCATAGGCGCGCGGGCCGCCGCTGCTGTCGAAGACGACGATGCCGATGTCGTTGTCGACCCAGCCGCCGGGCATCCAGGTGAAGCCGTTCTTGTGGGAGACACGCGCATCGCCGACGCCGGCCGGCAGCAGGTACTGAAGCCCCGGCTTCACGTTGGTCATCTTCTCCAGCAGGTAGTCGCGCCACTGCTCCTCCACCACCTCGCCGCGGTAGAACGCCGCCAGCGCACGGTTCACGTCGTTCGCGGTAACCGTGTTCAACGAGCCGTCGGTTGTGTACTGCTCGGAGTAACCGGGCGGGTGGTCGAAGACGGAGTGCGTCAGGCCGAGCTTCGCGAGGAGCCGCCGTACCTTGAGGACGCCGCCTTCGACGCTACCGCCGCCGGTCTGGATGAGGAGGTCGCGCGCCGTAACAGGGTTGCTGCCCCAGACGGTGCGCGACATCAGGCTGCCGATGTCGCTCTCCGGATAGCGCCCTTCCTGCAGGTCGATGACGTTCGAAAGCAGGACGAACCAGTTGGCGGTGCAGCCGGCGTGCCGGGGGTCGTCGCCGTTGACGTCTATCGACTCGCCGGTCTGGAGGTCGGTGACGGCGACGGCGGCGTTAATCCCCGATGCGTCGATGGCGGCGGCCAGCCGGTCGCGGAGGGCGAGCAGGCCCGGGTCGGTCGCCGGTGTCGGAGCAGGAGTGGGCGACGGCTTGACGGCGGGTACGGCCTCCGCGACGCAGTCGACTTCCGAGCCGGAAATAGCGACGCTCTCGGGCTGAGGAGCCATCACGACGCCGTCGATCCCGATCAACTGCAGGGGACAGGCGGTCATCAGGAAGGTCCCCAGTACGAGTAGCAGGACGGAGATTCGGCGTATCACTTTTCCACCTTCAGCGCCCGCGTCCGATCAGACGTGCCTTGTTGGTCTCCTGAGAGGTACTTTACAATGCCATTGGGGAGGAGAACTTGACGCTTTCCTGCCGCATTCCCTTCGCTTTCCCTACGAATGTGCCTGCGGGGCTTTCCAACTCAGCCGGGAGCGGACACGCCGAGACTGGAAAGTCTCGGCTACGGGGTTTCTGCGGTCTCCCTACGACTTGCCCGAAGGTTCGGCGCCGAGGGGGCGGTGAGAATCGCGGCGGGCACGGACGGACGGCCTAGGCGGGAGCATGCGTGGCGGCTGCGCGACGCCGTTGAAGGCGCTCCAGGCGATGCAGCAGCGCCTCACGGGAGAACGGTCCGTCACAGGGGCAGCCTCGCGCTTCGCGGGCCTCCGAGAGCGCCAGCGCCTGTCGCGTAAGCGACTCCGCCTCGTCGAATCGACGCTGCCGATGCTCCTTCAGCTTCGCCAGCGCGACCAGCGCTTCGAGGCGGTGCTCCGCGGTCGCCTGGGCGTTTGTGACGCTCTCGAGTATCGCGGCCATGTCCGCCCAGAGCGCCTGGCCACGGTCTTCGCCGCCCGGGGCGCGCCGCTGCGGTCGACGACGGCGACGGGCGCGCCGAGCAGCCGCTGCGCCAGGTCGCCCGGGTTGGCGATTGTCGCAGAGCAGCAGATGAAGACGGGATCGGAGCCGTAGAAGCGGCAAACGCGGCGCAGGCGGCGGATGCGTCAACGGGGCGGCGCACAACTTCCAAGACAGCTTCGGGGGCGACGGGAGACGTACGCTGATCGCGCTCCTGTTGCCCGATGCGCGGCGGTTGACACGCGCTGTATAATACATTCGTAATCCACAAGTCCGGCTTGGCGCCGCATCATACTCGTAGGAGGCAGTGAGATGAGACACAAGTACCTGCTACTGACAATCTTCTTTGGATGCTTCCTGCTGTCGCTAGGAGGAACGGAGGCCGCCTCACCTCAGGCCTTCAGCCAGGTCAGCGCGGGCGCAGAACACACCTGCGCGTTGAAGACGGACGGCACCCTGGCCTGCTGGGGAAGGAACGACTTCGGGCAGGCGAGCCCCCCCGCCGGGACCTTCACCCAGGTCAGTGCGGGTGGTTTTCACACCTGCGGAGTGAGGACGGATGGTACGCTCGCCTGCTGGGGATGGAATATCTTTGGGCAGACGTCGGCTCCCACAGGCGCCTTCACCCAGGTCAGCGCGGGGCTCTGGCACACCTGCGGGGTGAGGACCGACGGCACTCTCGCCTGCGCCGTCATGAAGAGCTGCGATATCACCACCTGTAATAAACCTCTGCGCGAGAAGAAAGACTACGGGCAGGCGATGCCCCCCAGCGGTACCTTCACCCAGATCAGCGCGGGCGCTTTTCACACCTGCGGGGTGAAGACGGACGGCACCGTCGCCTGCTGGGGAAGGAACGACGACGGGCAGGCGACACCCCCTGCCGGCACGTTCACGCAGGTCAGCGCGGGCGGCTTTCACACCTGCGGGGTGAGGACAGACGGGGCAATTGTCTGCTGGGGATGGGATATCTACGGGCAG
>JALHUB010000091.1 GCA_022865685.1 Dehalococcoidia bacterium
CGTCAGCGGGTTCAGCTCAATGCCGAGCAGGTAAAGGACAACCGACGACGCGCTCAGCGCCAGCACGATAGGCAGCAGCGGCAGGATGGCCTTCGCCGGGTTGCGATAGATCGCGAACAGGCCGAGGCAGATGGCGCCCAGCGCAGCGATGGTCATGAGGCCGCGGTTCTGAGAGAGAGCATTCGTCGTCTCCGCGCCGATGACGGAGAGACCGCCCGCCATGAGAGTTACTCCGGGCGGCGGGTTCGCATCCACGCCGATCTCGCTGACAATGGCTCGCCGCTCGGTCAGCGACATCTCGCCAACACTGAAGATTACGCTGGCTCGCGGGTGGTCGGCGCTCAGCATCGAGCTCAGGATGCCCGGCGGGACGACGTCCAGCAGGCGCTGCGCCTGATCGGGAGACGGCATGACGCCGTTGTTGGCCGAAGTCAGTAGAGTGGCCAGGCTGTTCGCCCGCTGCAACTGCGAGTGCGCGTACATCTCCTTCTTTTGAAAGTCCTGCATCCAGGCGAGGATGTCGGGGCGGAGCACGTCGTCGGCCTGCACCATGAGGCCGAGCTCGCTGGTCGACCCTGCTGTGTCGCGAATGTAATAGAGGTCCTTAAGCACCTGGCTGTCCTGTGGGATGAACCGCTCCGGCTCCGTCTGGAGAGGGATGCGCTGGTCAAGGAAGACGCCCAGCAGGACGACAAACAGGCCGACCGCCAGCACGGGCATGACGCGCCCGACAGTGTTGGTCGTGATCGAGCGCACCACGCTCTCCACCTGGAAACGCGTGGCCTGGGATGGGACGCGCGCCACCTCCGGTCGATTCCGTTGTTTCGCGTAGAGGAGCGCATGGAGCAGCAGGATGCCCGCGAGGAAGAGGATTATCGTGCCGACGGTGAGCATCGAGCCGAAGTCGCGGACCATCGGCACGCGCGATATGTGCAGCACCATGAAGCCCGCCGACGCCGCCAGCACGGCGATGCCGATTGCGGTGCCGATCCGCGGCAATGATTCCTGGAGGGCCTGGGCCGCGCTCACGCCCTTCTGCATCTCCTCGTCAAACCGGCTGTGGAACTGGATGGCGAAGTCGACGCCGAGGCCGATGAGGATCGGCAGGCCGGAGATCGTCACCATCGTCAGCGGCAGCGAGAGAAACCCCATGAGGCCGAAAGCGCAGACGCAGCCGGCGAGCATCACCGGCAGCGAGACGAGCCGCCACGGCGCCCGGAACACCAGCGCCAGGACGACCACCATCAGGAGCGTCGCCAGCGCCGCCGTCTTGATCAGGTTCGTCCTCATACTGTTGTTGATCTCTTCGATCAGGATGGCCGGCCCGCTGGGCAATACCTTCATGCCCTCGAAGTCGCGAGAGCGGATCAGCTTGGAGACATCGCCAGCGGCCTTCGCCTGCTCGTCCATCGACATGTTGCCGCCCAGCCGCACGACCATCAGCGAGTGCTGCCGGTCCGGTATGACGTCGGCCATCTCGGGTCGCACGTTGCCCGCGGCGTCGAAGAGGACGAACTCGGGCACCTTCGAGTTGTCGAGAGAGAGATCGCCGACGGCGGAGAAGCGCTGGGCGTCGGGGCCCTGCTTCGCGATGAAGTCGGCCACCGCTGCGTCGCCGGCCGCCTTCGCCGCGTCGTCCTGCGCCTGCTGCGACCCACCGACAGCCGCGACCTGCTGTCGCGCGTCCGCCTCCGCCTGCGCCCGCAGTCCCGCTATCTCAGCGATTACGTCTTCCTGCTGCAGCTTGATCTGCTCGACGCCGAGCTGGAGGATGGTGAGCGGGCTGACGACGGTGAAGTAGCGCGGGTCGGCGTTCAGCTCCTGTTCGACGTTGCGCAGCGTGTCGACGTTTGGAGGCGACAGCAGCTTGAGAACGTCGCCCTCGAAGAGGACGAGCATGGGGTCGCCGCCGAAGGTGCCCTGGTAGCGCAGGTTATCCTGGTAGACCTTGGAGCTGGAGCGGAGGAAGGTGTCCTGTCCGGTCTTGAACTGGATTCGCGGCAAGCCGAAGGCGAAGCCCACCGTGGCGACGGCGGCGGCGCCGAGGATCCAGCGGTAGTGAGCAGCAATGAGGCCCGCCAGCCAGTCCCACAGCCTGTTCACGGGCTTGTCCTCCCCGAGGTCGCGCGCATCCCAGCTTCGCGGGATTTCGCCAAGGATATCTAGGTAGGTGCTCTCTTTTCTTCGTACATTACTTAACGCGGCTTTGTCAAGTGTCCTACACCAACACAGCGCCGGGCGCGTCGTTCAGCAGACAACCCCGCAAGTCTAAGCTAAGCCAAAAGACAAGTCGCCGCGGACATGCTTGCGGCTGGGGTGGGGCACTGCTATAATGCCCGAGAAAGACGTGAACCTTTAAGTCCGGTCCGGCGAGGCCGGGAAGGGGTAATCGCGGATGCGCGCTCAGGCGGATAACCCCAGCCTGGGAGTGACTAGACGGAGGACCTCTCGTCGGCCAGACCGACGGGAGGCTTTTTTATGACTGAAACCACGATCATGTCCTCGGAAGACATGCGACGCGCCATCATGCGCATCGCCCACGAGATCGTCGAGAACAATCGCGGCTGCCAGGACCTCGTCTTCATCGGCATGCAGACGCGCGGCGTCCCCCTGGCGGAGCGCATTGCCCGCGGCATCGCCGAGTTCGAGGGCGAGACGGTGCCCGTGGGGGCGCTCGACATCGGCCTCTACCGCGACGACCTGCCGGATGTGGGCTTGAGCATCGAGATCAAGCCCAGCGACATCCCGACGGACATCGCCGGCAAGCGCGTCGTCCTCGTCGACGACGTGCTCTACACCGGCCGCAGCATTCGCGCCGCCCTCGACGCCCTCATCGACTACGGACGCCCAGAACGCATCCAGCTCGCCGTGCTCGTCGACCGCGGACACCGCGAGCTGCCGATCCGGGCGGACTACGTCGGCAAGAACATCCCGACGTCGCGTCGCGACGACGTGGAGGTACGGTTGCAGGAGACGGACGGCGGCGATGGGGTAGTGCTCATCACCGGGGAGGGCAGGTGATCATGCCAAGAGAATCACGGCGAAGAGAAGCCCTGGGTGGCGCCGCCCTCCTCGTCCAGGAGCCGCCGCCGCCGCTCCTCACGCGCCCGGCACCGGGCACCTGGCGCCACCGCCACGTCCTCGACCTCGACGACTTCTCGACCGACGAGATCGAGCTGGTCATGGAGACAGCCGGCGCCATGAAGGAGGTGCTGGCACGCCCGATACCGCGCATCCCGACGCTGCGGGGCAGGACGATCATCACCGTCTTCTACGAGGCGAGCACCCGCACGCGGTCGTCCTTCGAGCTGGCAGGCAAGGCGCTGGGCGCCGACGTAATCAACATCACCTCGACGGGAAGCAGCATCCAGAAGGGCGAATCGATCGTCGATACCGTGCTGACGCTCCAGGCAGTCGGCGCGGACATCCTTGTGATGCGACACCCCCGCTCCGGCTCGCCATACCTGGCGTCACGGCACACACACGCGGCCGTGATCAACGCCGGCGACGGCTGGCACGCCCACCCGTCGCAGGCGCTCCTTGACCTGTTCACGATGCGCTCGCACTTGGGCGACGTGCGCGACCGCAAGGTGGTGATCATCGGCGACATCACGCACAGCCGCGTCGCGCGGTCGAACATCTGGGGATTGACGGCGATGGGCGCTCACGTCGTCGTCTGCGGGCCGCCGACGCTGCTGCCGGTCGGGCTCGACGGCCCGCGCGGGAGCGAGGCGTCGGACGAGATGGCGCTGCCGCCCGTCGAGATCGAGATGAACGTCGACCGTGCCATCAAGAACGCCGAC
>JALHUB010000092.1 GCA_022865685.1 Dehalococcoidia bacterium
CCCAAAAGACACAACGAAGACCCTCCCCGCGACGGTGCCGCCGTCGTCGTCGAGGACCTGTGGGCGGGCTACGGCGACCGCGCGGCGCTCCAGGGCATCGACTTCGAAGTGCCGCGGGCGAGCATCGTCGGCCTCGTCGGACCGAATGGCTCTGGCAAGTCGACGCTAATCAAGGTAATCCTCGGCATGCATAGCGCCTGGCGAGGCCGCGTCCGCATCTTCGGGCGCGAATCGCGGAGCGTCCGCCGCCTCATCGGCTACACGCCGCAGACGGAGATGGTCGACTGGGACTTCCCGGTGACCGTGCGCGAGGTCGTTACGATGGGACGGTTCGGCCGCCTGGGCCCTCTGCGCTGGCCGGGAGCGCCGGACAAGCAGGTCGTGCAGAAGTGCCTGGAGCGCATGCGTCTCAGCGACCTCGCGAATCGGCAGATCGGCGAGCTCTCCGGCGGACAGCAGCGGCGCGTCCTCATCGCACGGGCGATGGCGCAAGAGCCCCAGGTGCTCCTCCTCGACGAGCCGATGGCCGGCCTCGACGCGACGATCCAGCATGAGCTGCTGTCGCTCTTCGAGGAGCTGCGCGATGAGGGAAAGACGCTGCTCGTCGCCACGCACGATCTCTCCTGCGTGAGTTGCTGCTTCGACCGCGCCCTGCTCATGAACCGTCGCAAAGTGGCGTACGGAGAGCCGGAGAAGGTGTTCACGAAGGAGCTGCTCGATCAGGCCTTCGAGAGCCACCTGATAACGCTGCCGTTGGAAGGGACCTTCTACGTGGACCATTACGGCCATGAATGACATATGGGGCTGGCTGTCGGAGCCGTTCCAGTACGCCTTCATGCAGCGGGCGCTGCTGGCGTTGGCGATGGTGAGCGTCGTGAGCGCGGTGATCGGCGCCTTCGTCGTGCTCAAGGGGCTGGCGTTCATCGGCGACGCCCTGGCTCACGCCTCATTCGCGGGCGTCGCGCTGGCGTTCGTCCTCGGCGGCAGCATCTACCTCGGCGCCGTCATCGCCGCAATCGCCACGGCGATGGCGATAGGCTACGTGGGGCGACGGGCGCGCCTCAGCCTCGACACCGCGATCGGCATCCTTTTCGTTGGGGCGTTCGCGCTGGGCATCGTTATCATCAGCCGGCAGAGCAATTACACCGTGGACTTATTCCGCTTCGTTTTCGGCAACGTGCTCGGCGTCGGCTGGCGCGACCTGCTCGTCATCGGCGTGATGGCGGGAGCGATCATCGCCGTCGTCGCCGTCTTCTACAAGGAGCTGCTCTTCTACTCCTACGACCCCGACATGGCAGCCGCCTCCGGCATACCGGTGCGGCTCCTCCACTACGGCCTCCTGGCGCTGATCGCGATATCGGCGGTGGTGGCCCTGAAAGCGGTTGGCATCGTGCTCGTGGTGGCGATGCTCGTGACGCCCGCCGCGACGGCCGCCCTGCTTGTGCGGCGCCTCCACCTGATAATGATCGGCGGCGCCCTGATCGGCCTGGCGTCTTCGATCATCGGGCTCTACGCCTCGTACTACGCGTCCGTCGCCTCGGGCGCGGCGATAGTGCTGGTAGCGACGTTCCTCTTCACTCTGGCGCTGGTCTTCTCGCCGAGGCGCGGCCTGCTGGCGGCGATGCGTCGGCCCGCCGAGTTCTACGAGGTCGAACGCCAGTCCGCGAGGCGGACCCCGCCGGACCCCGTCTGACGCTCTGCGCATTCCCTACTACGATGCCCGCCGCGATGGTATACTGAGAGCCGTTCGTGGCCCCGGCAGACCTGCGCCGGGGGTCGTGCTCGAGGGGGCAGTCAACGTGCCGTCGCGCAAACGTTCCTTTCTCTTTGTCGCCGTCGGACTGGGCACCGTCTGGAGCTACTCCAGGCGAGCCGTCCGGCGCTGGGAGGACGTCGACCTGGCAGCGGCGACGCAGCCGGGCCGGAACGTGGAGGTCGACGGTGTTCACCTACATTACGTCGAAGCCGGCAGCGGCCCGCCGCTCCTCCTGCTGCACGGCCTTAACGGCTCCACCTTCGGCTTCCGCCTGCTCATGCCCTACCTGACGCCGCACTTCCGCACCATAGCGCTCGACCTCATGGGCTTCGGCTACTCCGATAGGCCGCAACACCGCGACTACTCGCTGGGGGCGCAGGCGCGCCTCGTCGCCGGCTTCCTCGACGCCCTCGGCATAGCGAAGGCATCCGTTCTCGGCCACTCGCTGGGAGGCGCCGTCGCCATGCACCTGGCGCTGGAATTCCCGGAGCGCGTCGACCGGCTCGTCCTCGTATCGAGCGCTAGCGACAGCGAGATGCGCCGCGGGCTGCGCAGCTCTCGACTCGTGCGCCCGCTGCTGCCGGTCGTCGCGGCATTCACGGTCCAGAACCAGCGCTTTCGACGCATGTCCTTGCGCAGCGCCTGCTATGACCCGTCATTCGTCACCGCTGACATGCTGGAGGGATACATGGCGCCGACACGGGTACGGGGGCATCTGCGCGCCCTCGGTTCCCTGATGGTCGACCGCCGGAAGGACCCGCCGCTCGACCCGTCGGCCATAAGCCGGCCGGCGCTCATCATCTGGGGCGCCGCTGACCGCTGGCTGCCGCCATCGCACGGCGAGAGGCTGCGGGCGCTGATCCCCGATTCGCGAATGACGATAATCGAAAACGCGGGGCACCTGGTCCTGGAGGAACAGCCGGAGGAGTCGGCGCGCGCCCTGGTCGACTTCTTGCAGGAGGGCATGCCTGCCGGCGGGGTAACGGAGATGACTGCGCAGGCGGCCGACTGAACGGCTTGATCGTGCGATAAGAGGGCCGCACACTAGATGACAGGGAGATAACGAATGCCACCGCAAAGGCCGAGAAAGAAGCGGGCGCCTGCTCGCAGACCGCGACCCTGGGTGCCCGTGGCCGTCGTCGGGACGGCCGCGATCCTGGCCGTCGTCCTGATCGTTGTCTTCAGCAACGTCGGCGGCGGTTCGAGCTCGAACTCGGGGCCGGCAGCCACGCCCGGTCCGACGCATGCCGCAGCGCAGAGCGGCTCCACGGTCGGGTCGGACAGCGCGCCCGTGACGATGGTTGAGTACTTCCGCTTCGACTGCCCGCATTGCGCGGACTTCGCTGCCGAGGTCGAGCCGCAGCTCGAGCGGGACTACATCGATACCGGCAAGCTCAGAATAGAGTTCCACCCCCTGGCCCTGGAGGGCGACATCTTGAATGCATCCGCGGCTGCGCTTTGCGCCGGCGAGCAGGGCCGCTTCTGGGAGTACTGCGACCTCGCTTTCGCCAACATTAACCGCGCCTTCAGCAAGAAAAACCTCAGGCAATATGCCGGCGACCTCGGCCTCGACACCAACGCCTTCAACACGTGCCTCGACTCCGGCAAGTATAAGGACCAGGTCGTCAACACGACTAACGAAGTCGTGAAGGCCGGAGTCCAGTCGACCCCCACGTTCTTCATAGGCAAGACCAGCGACATGAACAAGCTGAGCGTGCCCTACCCGGGCCAGAACCGGCTCTCGGGCGTGCAGGCGACTAACCCCGTCGCGCCCTTCAAGACGGCAATCGACCAGATACTGGCGACGGTGCAATGAGAGAGGTTGAGGTGGAGGCGGACGAAGACGCCCGGCTCTACTCCGAAGGCCCGGCCCGCCTCCTGGCGGCTCTCCTGGGGGTCCTATCGCTGGCCGGCATCGGCGTGGCCGGTTACCTGTCCTACGTCCACTTGTTCGACAAGCCGATCGCTTGCCCCGGCTTCGGTACGTGCGCCGCGGTGGCGCAGAGCGATTACGCCTGGATCGGGGGAGTGCCGGTCGCCTTCCTCGGGCTGCTCGGGTACGTCGCACTGACGGCCATCTCCGCCTTCTGGC
>JALHUB010000093.1 GCA_022865685.1 Dehalococcoidia bacterium
CCGCTGACGAATGCGCGCCTGAAGCTCGTCGAGGCTGCGCGGGTGGCCCTGGGGCGAACGCTGTCGCTGATGGCGGTCACAGCCCCGGACCGCATGTAGAACGACCTTCAGGCCCGTCGAATGACAACGAAGGATGGCGACAGAGGCCGCCATCCTTCTGATTTACCGAGAATGCCGGTTCGTTGTGATCGAACGAGCTGGTTAAGGTTCTATATTAGGACTTGCCGATCTTGTACATCTTGGTGCCGCACACCGGACAAACGCCCTTGGTGGCCGGCTTGCCGTTCTTCATCGTCACCTTTTCGGCGTTCTTCATCTCCCTGGCGGTTCGGCACTTTAGGCAGTAAGCCTGCATTCAGTTCACCCCTTTCCTTAAGAGTTTACTGGCCGTCAGACAGCCATCCACTTGCGCACCGTCGGCGGAACAGCGCCTGTGGGGCGCGCAGAGGCGCATCCATACGTTGCATTGAATATAACCATTTCGCGCTGCTTGTCAAGAGATTCGGCCAAGATTTGGCCGAAAACGCTCGAATTTCAGGTTCGCGGCGGGCTTTCCGAGCCTTCGAGCACCTTCGCCGGCTGCCAGATCGCGTCGCCGCCGTATCGAAGGAGGGCGATTAGACGGCCGTCGAGCGAGTAGGCGCGGCAGGGGGCGCCCGCCGGCAGGGCGACGACGCGCCCCTCGTCGGCAGGGGCCAGGCTGAGAGCACGACCGAACCGGATATTGGCGGCGTTCTCTTCCCCCAGGATGGCCGCATGCCAGTCGAGCAGGACGCTGTCCGTGGGCAGGAGGAAGTCGGTCCAGGTGTGGTCGACGAACGCCCCTCGCAACCTCTCGACATCGACCGACGACTCAACGTGAAACGGCCCGACGCTGGTTCGCACGAGGCCCTCCAGGTGGGCGCCGCAGCCCAGACGCTCGCCCAAGTCGTGGGCCAGGCTGCGCACGTAGAAGCCGCGGCCGCAATCGATATCGAGAGTGAGCGCGGGCGGGTCGAATTCGACGAGTTCGAGCCGGTAGACCTCCACTTCGCGGGCCTCCCGCTCCACCTCGCGGCCGGCGCGGGCGTGCCTGTACAGCGGTGTGCCCTCGCGCTTGAGGGCGCTGAACATCGGCGGCGTCTGGCTGATAGTGCCGCGGAACGATTCGAGCGCCTGCTCCACGGCTTCTCGCGTGACCGACGACGCGTCAGCGGTGCGCACGACTTCGCCATCGGCATCGTAGGTGTCCGTGACAATGCCCAGCCGAATGCGGGCCAGATAGCTCTTGCGGGTGTCGAGCAGGTATTCGACGATGCGCGTTGCCCGGCCGAGACATACGAGGAGGACGCCTTCGGCCGCGGGGTCGAGCGTGCCGGCGTGGCCGACGCGTTGGACGCCCGAATGACGCCGCACGAAGGCGACGACGTCGAAAGAGGTCCATCCGGAGGGCTTGTTGACGTTTAGGATGCCGTCCACCGTCAAGACGACGAGCTCTCCTGCTCTGTCACCTCGTCCAGCAATTCGAGCACGCGGGCGCCCTGCTCCATGGAGTCGTCGCGGCGGAAGCTGAACTCCGGCGTGCGACGCAGCGACAGCCGGCGGCCGATCTGGCGCCGGATGAAAGAGGAGGCGGCCTCAAGGCCGCGCAGCGCAGTTTCCCTGTCCTCCTCGCTGCCCATGACGCTCACGTAGACCCTGGCGTGACTGATATCGGCGGAGATCTCAACGCGCGTGATGGTGATGAAGAAGGCAAGTCGCGGGTCCTTGACCTGCCGTCTCAGCAAGTCGCTGATCTCCTCGCGGAAGGCGTCGTTGAGGCGTGCGATGCGTCTGCTGCTCATGGGGGTTCTTTCCAGGAAGGTCCGGGCCGACGGCGGCTCCGCTGCCGCTAGTTGGCTCGTTCGCGGTGATAGAACTCCAGGACGTCGCCTTCCTGGAAGTTGTCGAAGTTGACGAGAGTGATGCCGCACTCGTAGCCGGACTGTACCTCGCGGGCGTCGTCCTTGAAGCGGCGCAGGCTAGAGACGTCACTCTCGGCGACGACCTCGCCGCCGCGCGTGACCCTGACCAGCGAGTTGCGGGTCACCGCACCGTCGCGGACGTAGCAGCCGGCGATGTTGCCCTGGCGGCTGACCTTGAACACCTGACGCACCTCGGCATGGCCGTCGACCACGTCTTTGAACACTGGCTCGTGCAGGCCCTTGAGCGCCTTCTCCACGTCCTCAACCAGCTCGTAGATGATGCTGTAGTGATGTATGTCGACGCTCTCGATGGTGGCCTGGCGCAGTGCGCCCGGCTCGGGCCGCGTGTTGAAGCCGATGATGATGCCCTTCGACGCTAGAGCAAGCAAGACGTCTGACTCGGTGATGTTGCCGGAGCCCGAGTGGATTGTCTTGACGTGCACCTCATCCGTGCTGAGGCGTTCCAAGGAGGTGCGGATCGGCTCGATGCTCCCTTGGACATCCGTTTTCAGGATGATGTTCAGCTCTTTGATCTTGCCGGCCGAGATCTCGCCGAAGAGGGTGTCGAGGCTGAGGGAGCGGTGCTCCCGGAAGGCGGCTGCTTCGCGCCGGCGCTGCCTCTCGGTAACGACGGTGCGTGCGGTACGCTCATCGGGCGCAGCAGTCACTACTTCACCTGCGGAAGGAACGGAGCTAAGGCCGAGCACCTTCGCCGGCGACGACGGTTCCGCCGACTTAATGCGCCGGCCGTGCTCATTGAACATCGCCTTTACCCTGCCGAACGTCTCGCCGACGATCACCATGTCGCCCTGGTGGAGGGTGCCCTTCTGCACGAGCACCGTCGCCATAGGGCCGCGGTTCGTGTCCATTCCCGCCTCGACGACGGCGCCGCGCACCGGCCGGTCGGGGTCCGCCTTGAGGTCGGCGACCTCCGCGACGACGAGGATGTTCGCCAGCAGGTTCTCGATGCCCTCTTTCGTCTTCGCCGATACAGGGACGCAGATGACGTCGCCGCCCCACTCTTCGAGGACGAGGCCGTGCTCCGCGAGCTGCTGCTTGACGCGGTCCGGGTTCGCCTGCGGCAGGTCGATCTTGTTGAGGGCGACGATGATGGGCACGCCCGCCGCTTTGGCGTGGTCGATCGCCTCGATGGTCTGCGGCATCACGCCGTCGTCGGCTGCCACCACGAGGATGGCGATATCCGCGACTCTGCCACCGCGGGCCCGCATGGCGGTGAACGCCTCGTGGCCCGGCGTGTCGAGGAAGGTGATGCGCTGCTCCTTGACCTTGACCTGGTAGGCGCCGATGTGCTGCGTCATGCCGCCGGCCTCACCGCTCGCGACGTCGGTCTCACGAATGACGTCGAGGAGGCTTGTTTTGCCGTGGTCTACGTGGCCCATGAGGGTGATGACGGGAGGCCGCGGCTGGAGGTTCGCGCTCTCCTCTTCTTCGACGGGCGCCGGACCTTCGACGACTTCGGGCGCGATCGCCACGTCGGAATGGGCCGCAGGCTCCGGCTCGAAGCCGAGGTCGTGCGCGACGATGGCGGCGGTGTCGAAATCGATCACCTGGTTAATGCTCGCCATGACGCCGCTCTTGATGAGCTCCTTGATGACCTCAACCGGCGATAGCCGCAGCAGGTCGGCCAGCTCCTTCACGGTCAGAGTCGTGGGTATCTCGACCTGCTGGCCGCTCTCCAGGGCTGGGAGGGCCCTGCTCTTGACGGCCGCGGCGGCCTTGGCGGTCCTGGCGGTCCTGGCGGCGGCGCGTTCCCGACTTACCGGTTTCCTGGCCCGTGCCTGTCTAGCGATTGTCCTATTCCTCTCCTAGCTCTTCGGCGAACGCCTTCAGCTTATCTCTGTCCGCGTCCCACAGCTTCACGCGAAGCGCGCGGGCGAGTCCCTCCTTCTTCAACGCCTCCTGCCAGCACTGTCGGCGCCGGCAGAGGTAGGCGCCGCGTCCGGCGGCCTTGCCCGTCGGGTCAACTTCGACGCCGCCCTGGGGCGTCCTGACGATGCGGACGAGGCCACGCTTGGCGCCCGTCGTGCGGCAGGCGACGCAGGTGCGAAGGGGCACGTGCTTGACCTTCGCCTGCACGTTCTTGCTCATGTTAATACGATGCCCTTAGGGCAGGAATTCCTCGAGGTCTTCGTCCTCGTCCTCGATGATGGGACGCCGCGCTTTCTTGCCCTTCTTCGCCTTAGCGGCCTCCGACTCCGGCTCTTCCTTGACTGCCCGGCTTCCCTTGCCGGCCTTCGCCTTCTTGCCCTTTGCGGGGACCTTGGGCGTCGTGGTCGTCAGGATCTCCTCAGCGAAGCGAATGCTCGGCTTTCGCGGCTCCTCCGCGGCTGCCGTGGCGGCCACCGGCTCTGGCGCCTCCGCGACTGCTGCTTCGGCGGGCGCCTCCTCTTCCGCGAAGGCGAGGGCGGCCTCTTCCTCCGGCGGCAGGATGGTCTCCTCTTCGGCGGCGGCCTCCACCGGTTGCGCCTTCCGCGCCCGCGACGGCTTCGCCGCGGCCGTGGGCGCCGGCTTCTCCTCGATCACCTTCTCTGCCTCGGCGACGGCGCCGGCGGCCCGCTCCTGCTGCGCTATCGACTCGCTGCGAATGTCGATGCGCCAGCCGGTGAGCTTGGCGGCCAGGCGGGCGTTCTGTCCCTCTTTGCCGATTGCCAGGGAGAGCTGGCGGTCGGGGACGACGACCGAGGCGGTATTCTCGCCCGCGTCGACGCTCACGCCGAGCACCTGGGCCGGGCTGAGGGCGTTGGCGACGAAGCGCGCCGCATCGGGGTCCCACTGGACGACGTCGATCCGCTCGCCGCCCAGCTCGTTGACGATGTTCTGTATTCTGATGCCGCGCAGGCCGACGCAGGCGCCGACGGGGTCGATGCCCTCTTGCGAGGAGTAGACGGCGACCTTGCTGCGATGGCCCGGCTCGCGCGCGATGGACCGCAACTCGACGGTGCCCTTGTATATCTCCGGCACCTCCAGCTCGAACAGGCGTCGAAGCAGGTTCTTGTGCGTCCGCGAGACCGTCACCTGCGGGCCCTTGCTGGACTTGATGACCTCCAGCAGGTATAGCTTCAAGCGCTGGCCCGGACGGTAGTGCTCCGTCTTCACCTGCTCCGGTGGCGGCAGCACGGCCTCCGCCTTGCCGAGGTCGATGATGACGTTCTTGCCCTCGAAGCGCTGCACCGTGCCGGAGAGGATATCGCTTTCCTTGCCGGAGTACTCCTCGTAGACGACCTCGCGCTCGGCCTCGCGCAGGCGCTGGAGGACGACCTGCTTCGCCGTCTGGGCGGCGATGCGCCCGCCGTCGTGGGCCGCGGTCTCGATGTCGACGTTGTCGCCGATGACGGCGTCGGGCTTGAGGGCGCGCGCTTCCTGCGGCGTCATCTCGGTGCGCGGGTCGGTGACCTCTTCGACGACCGTCTTGCGCGCATAGACGCGCACGGCGCCGCTCTCGCGGTCGATGCGCACGACGACGTTGCTGGTCGCCAGGTTATCTTTCTTATAGGCGGAAGCCAGTGCAGCCTCCACCGCTTCCAGAACCATCTCTT
The DNA here is from genome assembly GCA_022865685.1 of Dehalococcoidia bacterium. Taxonomy (GTDB): domain Bacteria; phylum Chloroflexota; class Dehalococcoidia; order DSTF01; family JALHUB01; genus JALHUB01. Next base: position 5,501 of record JALHUB010000093.1, read on the forward strand.
TCGGCAGGTTCTTTTCTGCGGCGAGCTGGGTTATCGCCATAAGAAAATCGCTTTTCATTCTGCCTTACAACCCCTTAGCCGAACTATTGTCCGGCCAACAAAAAAGTGGGCTGAACCCACTCCCGAAGAGTTCCATAACTCGCATCCCAATATAGCACGCGGATCGCGCCATTGCAAGGGTGTACGAGGGCCCGCCATGCCGGTGACGCTGCCCGCAAGAGCCGCTGCCGCTTTCTCGAAACATCAGCGATTGTCTTCCCACCCACCCGCCCTAGAGGCGTTTCGGAGATTCAGGGGGACACCCCCTGCGACCCCCGCCAGAGAGGGGGACCCCCTCTGGACTCCCCCTGTTCGGAGGCGGTCGAGTAGAATGGGGCTGGTTGCGGCCTATCGATGCTGACAGGAGAGGCGGCGTGCTCGGATTCGGCTGGCGAAAGGAAGAGCTGCGAAAGCGGTGGTATCCGCCGCAGTTCCGCGGCATGTACCAGCGCTTCGCGGATACGCTGCGCGAATGCATCCCGCCGGGCGCTGTCGTGCTCGACGCGGGGTGCGGCAGCGGTCGCATCTTTCGCTACGAGCTGGCGCCGGGCTGTCGCGTCGTCGGCGTCGACATCGGCGCGGAGCTACGCGACAACCCGAACGTCGCCGACGGCGTCCGCGGCGACGTGCAGCGACTTCCCTTCGCCTCCTCCTCTTTTGACGCCGTGCTCGCCAGCCATGTCATGGAGCACCTGTCGCGGGCCGACGAGGCGCTGGCGGAGGTCGCGCGCGTGCTCAAACCGGCCGGGCGCTTCCTCCTCCTAACGCCGAATCGCTTCCACTACGTGCCGCTTATGGCGTCGCTGGCGCCGCAGCGACTGCACGTGTGGTTCAACCGGCGTCGCGGCGTGCCGGAGCGCGACGTCTTCCCGACGCTGTATCGCGCGAACACGGCGGGCCGGCTGCGTCGACTGCTGGAGGGAGCGGGGCTAACAGTGGAGCGACTGGACCGCTTCGAGACGGAGCCCGAGTACCTGGCGTTCCATCCGCTGTCGTACGCGCTGGGGGTGAGCTACGAGCGTGTCGTGAACCGCGTCGGGCTGCTGGCGCCGCTGCGAGTTGTCATTATCGCCGTTGCGCGCAGGGGCCACCCACGGATCGCTTCGTGAGACCGCTTATGCCGGACGCGTCCTGACGCTGCCACCGGACTGGGGCTTCGATAGGGTCGACGCGAGTCCGCCAACCGCGCCCGATGACACGTCAGCGTTGCCCCTCTCCTTCCCCCTCACCGACGCCACGGGGCGCCAACCGCTGACGACCCGTCACGGAACGTAGGGATCCTCTATCATCGACGTCACCACCCTCATCGCCTCATCGCGCATATCTGTCGATATCAGTCCCGGTATCGGCTCGGTCACTGTCCAGGAAAACGAAACCTGCACGTGTAACTGCTGCGTGTCCCAACTACAGATGAGCTCGACCTCTCTCGGTTCCCCTGGCGCAGGTGTCGCGAGCACCAATCCCTCCGGAAGGGGTGGTGGAGGAGTCTGGAGGAAATACTGAGGTTCGGGATAGCAAGTGACAGATGCATCGCCGATTCTCATGTTCTCTTCGCCGGACTTCTGCCAGAAGAGGATTGCACTACCTGTGCCAGAATTATCTTCCTGGTCGTCAGCGAGATCGCCCTGTTGACGCTGCCACTCAGTCACCTCAATCTGAAGTGACCCCTTAGTGTAGGGGTTGTGAGGCACGGTGACGGATGCGCGAAACGACTGTTCATCGCCGGGATCGTCCTCTTCCCAAGTGGCGATGTAGCCCATCATTCCGTACGGCAGATAAGAGGGCAGCACCAGCTTGAAACCAGACTGTGACTCTAGCTCGTGGATGCTCAGGTAAATACCGGGTGTCGGATGCCGCAATGGAGCCATTGCGCTCCAATCGCCTGGCACAGTGGCGCGGGGCTTTTCGCCGTGGGAGCAGGCCGACAGGAGAATGGGAAGGAGGGCCAGGACCGCGGGGAACACGAAGCGGGAAGCGCGAAGGTACATCGTGTCTTCCTCCGGCGCAGATTATATCACAGCGAGGCAAGCCGCAAAGGCATGAGGTGAAGTCACGCCGTTAGGAGAAAGCTGCGGGATTCACCCCGCAGAGGCGTTCAACTCGGAGCCCTGCCAGCGATTGTGGAGACGGCGTCCGCCAGCGGCACGAGCGACGATTCCTTCTCCCGACGCCCCTTCAGCTCCACGCTCTGCTTCTCCAGCGTCCTCCGGCTCACCGTTACCCGCAGCGGCATCCCCAGCAGGTCGGCGTCGTTGAACTTGACGCCCGGCGACTCCTCGCGGTCGTCGTAGAGCACGTCGACGCCCGCCGCCCGGAGGTCGTCGTACAGCTTCTCCGCCGCCTCGCGCACGGCCGCGTCCTCGATGTTCAGCGCCACGAGGTGCACCTGGTAGGGCGCGACGCTGGCCGGCCAGATGATCCCCTTCTCGTCGTGGTTCGCCTCGATGACCGTCGCCAGCAGCCGCTCGACACCGATGCCGTAGCAGCCCATGACCACGGGGCGCGCCTTGCCTTCGGCGTCGAGGTACGTCGCGCCCAGCTTGTCGCTGTAGACGGTGCCCAGCTTGAAGACGTGGCCCATCTCGATGGCGCGTCGCATCTGGAGCGGTGTGTCGCAGTTGGGGCAGGGGTCGCCATCGCGGGCGAGGGCGATGTCGGCGACGATCTCCGCCTGCCAGTCGCGGCCGTAGTTCAGGTTGAGGTGGTGGACGTCCGGCGTGTTGGCGCCACCGACGAGGTTCGGCGAGTCGACGACGGAGTCATCGGCCACAACACGCACGCCCCGCAAGCCCGTCGGCGACGCCGCGCCCGGCACGAGGCCCGCCGCTTCGACTGCGCGGTCATCCATCAGGCGCAGCTCGCCGCCGCCGAGGGCGTTGCGCAGCTTCGTCTCGTTCACCTCCAGGTCGCCGCGAACGGCGACGAAGACGGGCGCTCTGTCGTGGGCGTAGAAGACGGCCTTCAGCGTCTTCCAGGGCGGCACGCCGAGGAACGCGACGAGGTCGTCGATGGGCTTCTGGCCGGGCGTAGCGACCTCTTGCATCGGCAGCGGCGCTTCCGCCTCCGCCGTGCGCTTCCGGAACGACGCCTTCTCCGTGTTCGCCGCGTAGTCGCAGTGGGGGCAGATGAGCACCTGGTCTTCGCCGACGTCGGTGAGGTGCATGAACTCGTTGTTGTCGGCGCCGCCGATCGTGCCCGGGTCGGCCAGGACCTTGATTGTCGGCACGCCGCAGCGGTCGAAGGAGTTCTTGTAGGCGACGAGCATCTTGTCGTAACTGACGTCGAGGCCTTCGTAGTCGGCGTCGAAGCTGTAGAGGTCCATCATCGTGAACTCGCGCGTGCGCATGAGGCCGCCGCGGGGGCGCGGCTCGTCGCGGAATTTCGTCTGCATCTGAAAGATCATTATTGGCAGCTCGCGGTAGCTCTGCACGAGCCGCTTGAACAGGTCGACGACGACCTCCTCGTGCGTCGGGCCGAGCGCCAGCTCGCGGTCGCGGCGGTCCTTGAGCACGAACAGCGTCTCGCCGAACGCCTTGCGGCGGCCGGACTCCTCCCACAGCTCGACGGGCTGGAGTCCGGGCAGCATGACCTCCTGGCCGCCGGCGGCGTCCATCTCCTCGCGGATGATCTGGCGTATCTTGAGGAGCGCTCGCCAGCCGAGGGGCAGGTAGCTGTAGACGCCGGCCGTTAGCTGGGTGATAAGGCGGGCGCGCAGCAGGAGCTGATGGTTCGGCGTCTCGGCCTCGGCGGGGGCCTGGCGCAGTGTCTTGCCGAATAGGTGAGTAAAACGCATGAAGTCTCCTTAGAAGGGAGAAGCTGAGGGTTTCAACCCTCAGACAGCAACTCTCCTGGGTCGAGAGATGGGTTCAGATAGGGAGGATAGAGGAGCCGGGAGGCTTGGTCACGGACTGGACGACGTATACGTTGTAGAGGCGGGGCTCCGTACCCGCCGCAGCCCTCTACCCCTACGATGCCATGCCGCGTCGCCGCACGACTCGCGCGACGTGCGGAGCGGCGAGGATGAGGACGAGGCCGCCGGCCATCGCCGCGATGAGGCTGCCGAGCACCGCGGGAAGATTCCTCGCGCCGAGCGCCGGCACCAGCACGGCGCCGCCGACGCCTCCGACAATCGCCAGAGGGAGCAGTACGAGCGTGCCGTGGCCCTTGCGTCGATAGGCGACGACGAGCCAGGGGATGACGCCGAAGGCCGCCCAGATGAGGCAGAGGACAATCAGGGCAATAACGTCGAAATTCACGCGGCGCTCCTACGAGG
>JALHUB010000094.1 GCA_022865685.1 Dehalococcoidia bacterium
GGAGCGGTTCATCCCGCAGGACAGCCAGGTGCTGAAGGACCTCTACTACATCCGCGACACCGCCGGGTCAACCAGCGAGCTCGGCCTCATGGTGCAGGCCGACGACGTGCTCCGACCGGATATCCTGACCTGGATGCAGGATTTCCAGAAGAAGCAGATGGAGGCGCACTCGCAGTTGCAGCGGGCGAACAGCCTGGCGACACTGCTGACCGCCGCCAATAACGGTGTCATGCCCTCGCCCGACCAGGCACAGCGGTTACTGGCCGTTACGCCGCCCGGCATCCTGAGCTCCATGATGAGCGCCGATCACACGCGGGCGAGCGTTATCTTCAGCGTCGGCGAGATGTCGCTGGTTGATCGACGCGCAGTCATAAACGACATCGCCGTGAACGCCGACCCGCCTCAGGGTGTGACGCTCATGGCGGGCGGTCTCTCCGTCATCGGCGCGGAGACGACGAATGCTCTCTCTCAGAACCGCGGCCTCATGACCATCGCTGCGCTGGGCGCCATCCGCCTCGGCCTGTTCGCGATCTATCGCAACCCGGCGAAGGCCATCCTGCCGCTGCTGCCTATCGTGCTGGCGCTGAGCGCGTCGTCGGTTGTCCTTTACCTGCTCGGCATTGAGCTGAACCCGCTGACGTCGGTCTCCGGGCCGCTGATCATCGCGATGGGGACGGAGTTCACCGTGCTGCTGATGTCGCGCTACTTCGAAGAGCGGGAGAAGGGCGCGCCGCCGCGCGTGGCGATGGACGTCGCCTCGCTGCGCATCGGGCGGGCGATTGCGGCGTCCGGGCTGACGGTTATCGGCGGCTTCCTGGCGCTGGTCTTCTCGAACTTCCCCCTCATCGCGAGCTTCGGTGAGGTGACCGTGCTGGACATGGCTCTCTGTCTGCTGGCGACGCTCGTCGTCCTGCCACCGCTCCTCGTCTGGCTCGACGAGGAGACCGGACTCGTGGCGGTGAGGGAGCAGTTCCGGCCCGTGGAATAGCTTCGGGCGCCGGCGCGCGGCTGTGGCTCCAAACGGCCCAACAAACATCGTAGCCGAGGCTTTCCAGCCTCGGCATCGTCAACCTTGCCGGGCTTGCCATATGACAATTCTGCGGGTTGAAACCCACAGCTTCTCTGAAAACGGCAGACGTGCTCGATCGGCATGCCTCCGCCCATGCCCTCTAGAAAAGGCCCCCACCGCGGCCCGAAAGGCCGCGGCATGAAAGCGGATGGGCCTGCCAGGATGACCGATGAGCGTGGCCTGTGACCAGAACGAATCGATGCCGCGTCCTTTAGGGCGCGGTAATGTGAATGCGCTCCGACCTCTGGAATAGCCCGTCCGCTCAGAGCGCTTCCAGGCCGTGGCGCTCCAGGAGCGCGCTATCAGCCAGGATCTCCGACGTAGGGCCGTCCGCGGCGAGGCGCCCGCCGTCCATGACGATCATGCGTGGAAACAGGTCGCGCGCCAGATAGAGGTCGTGCGTCGCGGCGATGATTGTCTGCGGCAGTGTGCGTAGTAGCTCCATGAAGCGACGTCGCGCCCGCGGGTCGAGCCCCATCGTCGGCTCGTCGACCGCGAGCACCGCCGGCTCCATCGCCAGCACGGTCGCGATCGCCACGCGCTTGCGCTCGCCGAGGCTCAGGCGGTGCGGCATCCGCTTCTCATAGCCCGCCATGCCGACCTGCGCCAGCGCGCGCTCGACCCGGCGGCACACCTCGTCCTCCGGCAAGCCCATGTAGATGGGGCCGAAGGCCACGTCTTCGAACACCGTCGGCGAGAATAGCTGGTCGTCGGGGCTCTGGAAGACGACGCCGACAAGGCGCCGTACCTCCGGCAGGTGGCCGTCGAGCAGGGGATGCCCCATGATGCGCACGTCGCCTTTGCCCTTGAGGACGCCGTTCAGATGGAGCAGCAGCGTTGACTTACCGGCGCCGTTCGCGCCGACGATCGCTACCTTCTCTCCGCCGCCGATCTCCAGGCTGACGTCGCGCAGCGCCTCCTGGCCGTCCGGATAGGAGAACGAGAGGCCGCGCACCACGACGGCGACCTGCGTCGCTGCCTGCACGCTATAGTCGCGCATAGACCTCGACCCCGATCAGCAGCACCACGAAGGCGACGAGTAGCCCCCATTGACCCGCGGCTGGCGCCCGGACAGCGAGACTGCGCAGTTCGCCGTCGTAGCCGCGCGCCGTCATCGCGTCGAACACGCGCTCGCTCCGCTCGTAGCTGCGCAGGAACAGCGATCCGACTATGTTGCCCGTCACTCGCGAGCGCCACAGCAGCGAGCCACCGCTGTGCCTGTCGACGCGGACGCTGCGGCAGTCGCGGGCGCGCAGGAGTCGCGCGGCCTCCTCGGCGATGACCGACAGATAGCGGTACATGAAGGAGACCGTCGTGACGATGATGCGCGGCACGCCGATCCCCTCCAGCGCTCGCAGCAGGTCGATAGAGGGTGTCGTCGCCGTCAGAACGACGGCGGCGGCAACCGAAAGCAGCGACCTCGCCAGGACACTGCATAGCGCCATCAGGCCCGCGTCGGTCGCGTGCCAGCGCCAGAAGACGGCGGGAACGGCAAAGAGCTCGTCGCCCGACTTCGTGAACAGGAGGGGGATCGCTACCAGCAGGAAGGGAAGCGCGAGCGCGGAACGTCGCAGGACGAGGAGCGGCGGCAGACGGCTCGCCGCGACGACGATGGCCAGCAACGCGGCGAGCAAGGCGAAGGCGGCCCACTCGCCAGCCGGCACGAGCGTCGCGGCGAAGATGAATGCCAGGGCGGCCAGCAGCTTGACGCGGGCATCGAGGCGGTGCAACGGGCTGTCTCCGGCACGATACCTATCGCCGAGGGGGAACGCGATTGACATAATATCGCCGTCAGGTATCGCTGTCTGCGGCCGTTTGTCGCCCGTTCGCGCCTCCGGGCCGTCGCTTGCCCGCCCTCTGCAATCCCAGCGCGAGGCCTGACGCCACAGCCGCGACCAGCAGGACGCCCGTCATTCCCGCCAGGACGGTTGCTGCCTTCTCGTTGCCCACCCACGGGAAGGCGTAGTCGGCGATGATCTCGTAGGGCGGCGCCTTCTGGGTTTCGATGAACCCTTTGTTCTCTGCCACGCGCTCCAACCCGTCCGGCGACGAGGACGCGAAGGGTGAGAACAGGGTGATGAAGAGGGCAATCGCCAAACCCCCGATCACCAGGATCGCGGCGTGGGTCTTATTGAGTCTCAAGGCCGGCCTCCCTCCTTGTCGGCAACAGGTCGCTGCGCGTCGCTGTGATGAAGGCAAGCGCTGCGACCGTGATAAGCCCCTCGCCGATGCCGATGAGCGCATGCACCCCGGCCATCGCGGGAAGAACGACGTTCAGCGGTGACGTGCCGGACGCGGCCAGTTCGAATGAGCAGGCCAGGGCGGCAGCCTCAATCGAAAGCCAGGATGCACAGAACGCGGCGACATACCTCAGTCTGCGATTGTCACCCGCCAGTGCCTCTGCC
>JALHUB010000095.1 GCA_022865685.1 Dehalococcoidia bacterium
GGGAGACCGCCGGGGCAGTTTCGGCGATCCGGAATTGGAAGCGAGCGACGACGGCCGGGACTTCCGTTCCGTCCTGAATCAACAGGCACAGCACGGCGACGAAGACGAGGGTGTTGCGGCCTCGGTGCGTTCGCGGCCGCAACGCCGATGTCCCGCCGAACGGCTCGTTCTCGACGCCCGGGACGCGCCGCGAGTTGTACTCATCGAGCACGATGCGCGGATCGATCCCGAGGTAGGTGGAGTATGTGCGCAGGAAGCCCTTGACGTAGGTCGACCCGGGCATGACATCGAAGTCTTCGTTCTCCATGGCCTGGAGATACTTGACCCGGATCTTCGTGTCCTCTTCGACCTGCTGGAGCGTCAGCTTGCGGCGCACCCGCGCCTCACGCAACGTAGTGCCGATCTCGAACACTCGCAGCCGCCTCTTGTGGTCTCAGAGGATGTCGGGGCCCCTCGGTATGCGGGACCGCCGCCCGAACTCACAGTCTAGTGAGGGCTCGCTCTCATCGCAATGGTGCGGCGGCACGCTCAGTTGTCGACGACGAGGGCGTCATCGGGCGCCGCTTCGAGGACCGGCGACGGCAGTGCGTCCGGCGAGGGCGCCTCCGCGCCGTCGCCGTCGAGGGAGGCCAGCGTCGCCGGCAGGTCCTCCTCGCCGATCAGCACCCCGCGCGCCTTGCTGCCGTCGTAGCCCGAGATGATGCCCATCTGCTCCATCACGTCGACGAGTCGCCCGGCTCTCGCGTACCCGACCCGCAGGCGGCGCTGCAGCAGCGCGACCGAAGCGGCTCCGGTGCCGACGACCGTGCGGATCGCGTCGGCGAGCAGATCGTCGCCGCCGCCTCCCTGCGGAGCCCCGGTCTCCTGCACCGCCGGGTTCTCGAGCAGGTCCTCGCGAAACTCCGGCGCCGCCTGGCGCTTCCAGTGCTCGGTGATCTGCTTCAACTCCTGCGGTGACATGAAGGCCCCCTGCACGCGCAGCAGGCGCGAGTGGCCCAGCGGATGGAAGAGCATGTCGCCGTTGCCGAGGAGGCTCTCCGCGCCGCCCTGGTCCAGGATGACGCGCGAGTCGGTCTGCGACGACACCGCGAAGGCGATGCGCGTCGGGAAGTTCGCCTTGATCAATCCCGTGACCACGTCCACCGACGGTCGCTGCGTCGCGATGACCAGGTGGATGCCCGTGGCGCGCGCCAGTTGCGCCAGCCGGCAGACCTGGCGCTCCACCTCGTATGGCGCGGCCATCATCAGGTCAGCCAGCTCATCGATGATGACGACCCAATAGGGCAGCTTCACGTGCGCCTTCGGGTGGCGGTTGTACGCCTCGATGTTGCGCACCGCCAGCGAGGCGAAACGGCGGTAGCGGCCCTCCATCTCGTGGATCACGGCCTGGAGCGTGCCCACCACCTTGTCGATGTCGATGACGATCGACGAGAACGCCAGGTGCGGGATCGGCGCGAAGGCGGCCAGCTCGACGCGCTTGGGGTCGATCATCACCAAGCGCACGTCGTCTGGGGACGACTGCATCAGCAGGCAGGTGATGACGGAGTTGATGCAGACGCTCTTGCCGCTGCCCGTAGCGCCGGCGATGAGGAGGTGCGGCATCTTCGCCAGGTCCGCGACGACCGGCTCCCCCGATACGCTCTTGCCCAGAGCCAGCGCCAGCTTGGAGCGACCCGCCAGCCGCTGGAACGCCGGGCTCTCGATGACACTGCGCAGGGTCACTAGCGATGTCGTCACGTTCGGCACCTCGATACCGACCACGGGCATGCCCGGCACCGGCGCCTCGATGCGGAGTGACGGCGTCGCGAGCGCCAGCGCCAGGTCGTTGGAAAGCGAGGTGATCTGGCTCACGCGCACCCGCGTCCGCGATACCTCTTCCGTCTTTATCTTGGGCCGGCCGTTGCGGTCGAACACCGGGCGGCCGGCGCTGTCGCGCTCCTGCACCGTGCGCGTCTTGATCTCCCAGCCTGGCTCTACGCCGAACTGGGTTACGGTCGGGCCCTCGTTGATCTGCACGACCTCCGCATCGACGCCGAAGCTGCCAAGCGTATCGACGATCAGGCGGGAGCGCGCGGCGTTGTCGGGGCGCTCGGCGGCCTCCGTGCCCGCGGGCATCAGCGTCTCTATCGGCGGCATCTCCCAGCGTCCGCTGCCGGGCGATGCCGCGGGCGTGTCTTCGTCGGAGCCTTCGACGTTCATGGGAAGCGCCGGCTGCCAGGGCTCAGCGACCTTTTGCTCCACCGGCGCTTCGGGAGTCGCAACGGCGACGGTGGCAGCTTCGGAGGCGGTCGCGTCTTCCACCGGTGGAGAGGCCGTGCGCGCCCACATCAACGTCTCCATCGACACGGGCTTCGACGGCTCCGGCTCCGTCTTCGTCGGGAAGACAGCCTCGCCGAGGCGTAGCGTCAGGTGGTACGTCCGCTGCGGCAGCCGCCACCGCCAGACGACGACCGCCAGGCGAGGGCTTTGCCGGGCCAGGAGCAGCGATCCCCTCGGCCAAATGACGGCGGCAGCCGCCAGCGCCAGGGACCACCAGCCGAGGATACCGGGAGGGCTGGTGACCAGGGCGTGTCCCCAATTGCCGCCGGCGGTAACGTCCGACAGCGTCGTGCCGCCGAGCCGCCAGTCCGGGCGGAACAGGCCGAGAAACCCCATTCCGAATCCCGCGCAGAACAGGGAGACAAGCCACCTGCGCCAGTACACATAGAAGGCATCGATGAAGGCGTGGCGTATTATGAGCCAGCCGAAGAGCCCGAGCAGCACGATGAGGAGAAAGACGCCGACGCCGAGGGTCTCGACGAGGCCGTCGCGTGCCTCCGAAAGCCCCGTCGCCACCGGCACGAGCCAGGGGATCGCTACCATGGCGGTCACGACCAGCGCGACGCCCAGCGCCTCCCAGCGCAACAGCAGCGACCGCAGCGTCGAGAACAGGGAAGGGCCGCGATGTGCCCGTCCGGCGGCGCGCCGGCGCGGCAGTGATTTGCCCGCCGCCCGCCTAGGTGCCAGGCTGGCCGACCTGCCGGCGCCCGGCCGCGATCTCATGCTTGCCTTGGCCAACTGACTCTTCCTTGACTGTCGCCGCGGCGACCTCTCATCTCCCTATGCTTCGCTGGCCTAAAACAGCTTCATCTGCTGCGTCTCCAGAGCGGGTTCCTTCTTCTCTTCGAGCGCACTCTTGAGCACCGGCGGCAGCTTCTTGAAATCGTCTTCGATAGTCCGCCGCAGGCTCCCCTGGTGCAGTGCGGCGGCCGGATGGTACATCGGCACGACGAGCAGCTCTCCGACGCGCCGGACCTGCCCATGGATCCGGCTGATCGACTGCCCGGGGAAGAACTTGGCCATCGAGTAGCGGCCGAGCGTTACCACGAGCTTCGGTTCGATTATCTCCAGTTGTCGTTGCAGCCAATTCTCGCAGGCGCGGATCTGGTGCGGCAACGGGTCCTGGTTCTGGGGCGGCCGGCACTTGATCACGTTGCCGATGAATACGTCCGGGCGCCGCAGCCCGATGGAGCCGAGAAGCTGATCGAGAAATTGACCCGCCGGCCCGACGAACGGCCGCCCCTGCTGGTCCTCGTAGTAGCCCGGCGCCTCGCCGATGAACGCGATCTCCGCGTCGAAGCGCCCCTCGCCGGGCACCGTCCGCGTGCGCGTGGCCGATAGCTCGCAGCCGGCGCACTCGGCGATCTCCTCGTTCAGCGACGCCATCGCGGACTTCTTGTCGGTCGCAATCATCCGAACGACTCCCGCAAATGCCGGCGGCGAGGCAACCCTAGCGGCCCTGCGTCGGATGACACGGGACCGGAGGTCGCTTCCTCAGTTGTCCCAACATACCCGCTAGTATCCCGGCGCGACCTCAGAGCTACACCTCGCCACTCGGCGGATGATAGCACGCCGCAAGGGCAAAGTCAATGAGAAAGCGAGAATACGGCTTAGCCGTTTGCGGCCGGTCGGGAAGGTCTCTCGACCAGCTTAGCCAGGATTATTCCGGCGAAATAGAGGACAATCATCGGGCCGGCGACGACCGACTGCGTGATGGGATCGATGGACGGCGTGACGATGGCCGACACGACGAACGCCAGCACGATCGCGTAGCGCCACCAGCCCAGGAGCTTGCGGGACGTAACGATGCGCAGCTTGGCAAGGCCCATGACAAACAGCGGCAGCTCGAAGACGATGCCGGTGACAAGCATCAGGCGGGTAACGAAGTCGACGTAACCGGTGACGTTGATCATCGGGCGGATGTCGTCGCCGGAGTTCAGGAGGAAGCGCAGTGCCGGCGGCAGCTCGACATAATACGCGAACGCGGCCCGCGCGACGAAAGCGAAGGAGGCACCGACGACTATCGGGATGACCCATCGTCTCTCCTGCTTCGTCAGACCCGGGCTGACGAATGCAAGCACTTCGTAGACGAGAATCGGCATTGCCATCGCGATTGCGGCCAGGAGCGCCACCCGGAAGTAAGCTCCCCAGTAGCCGAGGACGTCGGTGAAGACGATGGACACGTCCTGGCCGGCGTTGGTCGCGGGCGCCGTGATCCACTGCAGGAGCTTCTTGGTCAGGAACAGCGACGCTCCGAAGCCGGTGACAAGGGCGGCTGCAGAGACTATGAGGCGCTGCCGCAACTCCTGGAGATGCTCCAGTATGGTGAGCTCTTTGCCGCTGCCGGGGCTGTTGGCTTCGGAAGCGATTGCTGCCACTACTCCGCGCTCTCCTCGATCTTGGCATCGAGCGCCGGCGACGCGGGTACTTCAGTGACGCTACTGCCGTTGTCGCCGGGGGCAGGGATATCGGCGGCGGGCTTCGGAGCCGGTCCTTCGACCTGTAGCTTATCCCTCACGTCGTCGGCCACGCCGGTCAGTTCCCGACCGAACGCTTCCGCCTTGTCGCGCATCTCGCCGCTGACCGCCTTCAATTCCCCGCGCAGGTCCTGGTACTCGCGCTCCAGGTCCTGCACGGCATCGAGCAGCTCCTTTGTGACACCTGAGCTGTAGCGACGGAACTCGCGGATGGTGCGTCCGATCTGCGCAGCCACCTCGGGCAATCGCTGTGGCCCGACGACGATAAGCGTCAGGACAAGGATCACCACGAGCTCCGGCAGGCCGATTCCAAAGAATTCCATGTTATCGACTAGAACGACAGAGACAAAGCTTCTCTACTAATTATGCTCTTTAGAGGGGGAACGTGCCACACCGCGACTGTGGATGGCCTGCGGTACGACTGAGGGTGTGGCGGGGATGACGCTACTTGTCCTCTATTCCGAGGTCCTTCAGGTAGTCGATGGCGTCCTGAACGGTAGCGATCTTCTCGGCGTCCTCGTCGGATATCTCCAGGGCGTTTCCGTCCTTGCTGAACTCCTCCTCCATCGACATGATGAGCTCGACCAGATCCAGAGAGTCTGCGTTCAGGTCATCGACGAACGAGGCGTTGGGCACTACTTGGCTCTCCTCAACACCCAGTTGATCCACGATAATCTTGCGTACCCGCTCGAAGACTGTTGCCACCTAAAACTCCTTTCTTCTCGCGCAGACGATGTGTGGGACTAACGAGTCGCCATCGAGCTGACGGAACCGAGTACTCCGTTCACGAACTTGGCAGAGTTGTCGCTGCCGAAGCTCTTGGCCAGCTCAACGGCCTCGTTTATCGCCGCCTTCACTGGCGTCCTATTATTCAGCAAAATCTCCAGGATTGCAAGTCTCAAGATGTTCCGGTCAATCGTCGCCATCTGCTCTATGGGCCAGGCGGGCGCGACCCTGGCGATCACGTCGTCGAGGTGCTGCCGTTCCGCAACGGCGCCGTTGACCAGCTCCCTAGCGAACGCCTTGACCTCTTCGGTAGCGTCCGTCTCTTGCAGGAGACGTTCCAGGGTCTCCACCGGCTCGTGACCGGTCGTATCCGCCTCGTAGAGCGCCTGTAGCGCGAAAATCCGGGCTTGCCGCCGTCTGGTTGGCATCTCGCTGCCGCCTGCCCTATCCCTCCTCCGCGGCCATCGCCGGGATGGGACTCACGATCCGTCCTGCAAGAGCTCGTCCTCGCCAACGTTGCGGATCACCGCCGCCGGGGCCATTCGCTTAACAAGTCCGGACAGCACCTGCCCGGGCCCGAACTCGACGAAGGAGGTTACCCCGCTCGTCAGCATGTGTTCCACCGATTGCTGCCAAAGCACGGCGTGCGTTAGCTGATAGGACAGCTCCTTGCGGAGCGTCGCGGCGTCGGCCACCGGCATCCCCGTCCCGTTGGCGACGATGGGAACCTGAGGATCGCGGAAGGCCGTCCCAGCGAGGGCGGTGGTCATGCCCGTCACCGCGGGATGCATGAGGTTCGTATGGAAGGCGCCGCTCACGCTCAGCGGCACCACGCGCCGGGCGCCGTAGGAGCGCGCCATCTCCGTCGCCCGCGCGACCGCATCGAGGTCCCCGCCGACGACGACCTGGCCGGGCGCGTTCACGTTGCACACCTGGGCGCCGCTTGCCGAGCAGAGCTCACGCGCGGCCGCTTCATCGAGCCCCAGGACGGCGATCATCGTGCCAGGGTTCTCCTCGCCGGCAGCCTGCATCAGACGCCCGCGCTCTTGGACGAGCAACAGCCCGTCTTCGAAAGAGAGCGCGCCGCTCGCGACGGCGGCCGTGTACTCGCCGAGGCTGTGGCCGGCGACGAAGCTCGGCATATCCGCCAGGTCGCCCCGCTCTCTCGCCGCGGTGAGGCAGGCCAGGCTGACCGTCAGGATGGCTGGTTGCGTATTGATGGTCTGACGCAGGAGCTCTTCTGGTCCGCGAAAGCAGATTTCTGAGAGGGGACGTTGGAGGATGGCGTCGGCCTTCTCGAATAGCTCACGCGCCGCGGCCGACTTCTCCGAGAGGTCCTGGCCCATCCCGACTTGCTGCGAACCCTGTCCGGGGAAGAGCCAAGCAACCTTATCTATCGAGGGTTCCACCCCTTGCTTCTGCCTCCATTCATTGCGCACGAGACGTAGAGGCCTTCTCCTACTCTCCGAGACGCGCTCCCTCGATCTTGATCGCCTCGCGCCCTCGATAGGTGCCGCACACCGGACAGGGATGATGGGGGAGACGTGGCGCGTGGCACTGCGGGCACTCCGTCAGTCGTGGAGTATCCAGCTTTATGTGGCTCCGACGCTTCCCTTGACGGGACTTCGGGTATTTCCGCTTTGGTAGAGGTGCCAAGTCTCAACTACCCCTTTCCTCGACGCCGATTCGCGCTTTCTGGCGCAGCTCACTGAGGGCCCGCCAGCGCGGGTCTGCGCTTCTGATCGGGCATGAGCAGGGGCCGAGGTTCAGATTACCTCCGCAATCGGGACAGAGACCCCTGCAATCGGGCCGGCAGAGCGGCTGCATCGAGCGAGACGCCAGCCGGTACTGCCGGATCGCTTCGTTCAGATCGAGCACCTGGCGGCCGTCAATAGCGAACACGTCGTCGGGCGGCGAAAGCCGTGTGCCGGTGTCGATTTCGACCGTCGGCGCGAACTCCTCTTGGAACTCAATATCGCACACAGACTGGACAGGCTCAAGGCAGCGACTGCACGTGTCGCTGCTGACCGCCGAAAGACAGACGCTGACGAGTATACCTCTGCGGGTGCGCAGGAAGGAAACCGTGCCCGTCACGCCGGCCGCCGGCAGTTCCTCTGACTTATCCTGATGCTCATTCAGCCGGTAGGCGCGGGTGGCGCCGGCTGGTTGGTGAAGAAAGGAGCCTACGTCGAAGATCATTGCAGGGTTCTCGTCCCTTTGCGTGAATCTACGTCTCATTATAGAGAGGCCCTTCGGCGCGGGTCAATCGAAGATGCAGGACCGGTTCACCTTGCGGGTGTTTCGCCGCAGGCTCTATAATCCTGCTTGCGGCCGTGGTGAGCCGGCCGGCCATCCCTTTCCGATATCCATACCGACACCCAGAGCGACCGCGCTCCCTGGCCGAATGACAAGAATATCCAACCTCTTTGACCTGCAGGATATCGACCTGGAGATCGATTCGCGGCGCGTCGCCATCAGCGAGGCGGAGAGTCGGCTTGGCGAGTCCGAAGAAGTCGAAACCGCGGCCGGCGTCACCATCGAGCGAGAGGCCGAGGTCCAGGAGCTGCACAAGAAGCTTAAAGCGGCGGAATGGGAGGTCGAAGACCTGACGAACAAGATCAAGCCCCTGGAGAAGAAGCTCTACGGCGGCAGCGTCCATATACCGAAGGAGCTCGCCAGCATCGAGGAGGACATCCGCTTCATCCAGGCGCGTAAGCGGGTCCTCGAGGACAAAGAGCTCGATGTCATGTCGCAGTTGGAGGAGGCGGAACGGGCGCTGGCCGCGGCGAAGCACGAGCACGCGACGCTCCTGACCGAGTGGGAGGAAGAGCAGCGACGCCTAAACCAGGAGCGGGAGAACCTGACAGCGGAGATCGCGCAGCTGGAGGACAAACGCGCGGCCCAACGATCGCGAATAGACGGCGAAGCCCTCGCCCTTTACGACGCCCTTCGCGCCACGCACCAGGGACGCGCCGTCGCCAAGGTCGAGCGTGGGACCTGCGGCGGCTGTCGTATCTCCCTGCCGATGTCGCTTCTCCAGAGAGCGCGCGGCCGCTCGGACGTCGTCGTTCAGTGCAGCAGTTGCGAGCGGATACTGTACGTAAGTTGATGCGATGAGAGCGGTAGGCTACTTCCGCGAGGCAAGCGCCGGAGAGCGCGGCGTGGCGTCGCTCGCCGATCAGAGCAAGACGTTCATCGAGTTCTGCCGCGACCACGGCTACGAAGTCGTCGCTTCCTTCGTCGACGGCAGCGCCGCAATCGATGAGCCGCGCCCGGGCTTCCAGCAGCTAGTCGAGTTCCTCAAGCGCCCCGAGAAGGGGTTCCTCATGGTCGTGACACCGACCATCAACAGCCTGGGACGCGATCTTAAGGAGACGGCGCGTAGCTGGTTCGAGTTGCAGGGTCTCGGCGCGCAGGTGCTGACCATGGACGGCGAGGAAGATGCCACCGGCCTCCTTCTCCAGGCCTGGGCGAAGAGCAGCGAGGGCCGCGTCGGCGACAAGGTGCGATCGGCCATGCGACGCAAAGCCGTCAAGGGCGAAGTGCTCGGCCGGCCTCCCTACGGCTATCGCGTCGGCAGCCGCCGGCGATTGGAGCTGGTGCCGGAAGAGGCGGTTGTCGTTCGCTACATCTTCCGGCTCTACCTCCAGGAAGGCCTGGGCATCCGGCGGATTGCCCGCTGCCTCAACGAAGAGGGCCTGAAGACCCGCCGTGGCGGTAACTGGAGCATGGTGAGCATCCGCGACATCCTGCGGAACCGTGCCTACCTGGGCACCTACAGCCGCTTTGGCGTCCGGGTGCCGGGCAGCCATCCCGCGCTCATCTCTTCCGACGACTTCCGGCGGGTGCAGGACTGCCTGATGGCGCGTCGCAGCAGCTACTCTACGCCGCAGGCATCGCCCTTCCTGCTCTCCGGACTCGCCTACTGCGCCTACTGCGGCAACAAGATGATCGGCGTCAGTCGCCGGCAGAGCTGGAAGAGGCAGAAAGACGGCACCGTTGCGGAGGCGTCTTATCGCTACTACCAGTGCCAGTCGCGCACGAACCAGAGCCTCTGCGACTACCACACCCGTCGCGCCGATGATCTCGAAAGCGAGGTACATCAGAGCCTCTCCACGCTCGATCTCGGCGCCGGGCAGGCCTTCCGGCACGCAGGCGACCAGGACGCCGTTCTCGCAGAGTCGAAGGACGAGTGCCGGGAGGTACAGCGGCGCCTGACGCAACTCGACAAGCGGCTGGAGCGGCACATGGACGCCGCGGCGCGCGGCCGCCTGAGCAGGGAGAAGCTACAGTCGCTAGGAATAGCGCTGGCGGCGGAGCGGCTGGACGTGGAGGCACGCCTGGTAGCGGCGGAGCGCCGCGTCGACGAGCACGCATCGGTGGCGGCGCGACGGCGGG
This sequence comes from Dehalococcoidia bacterium, assembly GCA_022865685.1. Lineage (GTDB taxonomy): Bacteria > Chloroflexota > Dehalococcoidia > DSTF01 > JALHUB01 > JALHUB01. Next base: position 9,921 of record JALHUB010000095.1, read on the forward strand.
CGCAGGAGCAGGCGCTGCTCCGCCTGTCCGACCGCTGGGACTCACTCGACTTCACCTCGCGCCGCTCGTTGCTGCGCGACGTTGTCGACCGGGTCGTCGTCGCCGACGACGGCATAAAGGTGCAGCTCCGCCCGTGAGCGAGCCTCACGACGGCGCCGTCTACGTCGCCTACGCCGATGGGGCATCGCGCGGCAACCCCGGGCCCTCCGCCATCGGCGTCGTCATCTTCGACGGCGAGGGCCGCGAAGTCCACCGCGAATCGCGACGAGTGGGACACGGCACCAACAACGAAGCGGAATACCGGGCCGCCATCGCGGCGCTGGAAGCGGCACTGGGATTGGGGGCATCGCGCCTCGAGCTGCGCTTGGACTCCGAGCTGGTGGTCCGCCAGCTCACCGGCCGCTACAGGGTGCGCAATCCGCGCCTGATGCCGCTCTATGGCCGGCTCGTTGACCTGCGCACTCGTTTTCAGTCTGTTACCTTCCGAAACCTGCCGCGGGCCGGCAACCGCCTCGCCGACACCCTGGCGAACCAGGCGCTGGACCGCTCGTCGTAGCCCCTCGCAAACGATACTCCTTGACGAACGCGCGCCTATTCGCTAGACTCGAATCGCCAGTAGACCGGGTGACCGCTCTCTCACGTCCGCCCAGCGGACCGAGGGGGAGGAAAGTCCGAGCTCCGTCGGGCGAGGGTGCTGGGTAACCCCCAGGAGGGGCGACCCTACGGATAGCGCCACAGAAACATACCGCCCGCCTCAGGCGGGTAAGGGTGAAATGGCGAGGTAAGA
>JALHUB010000096.1 GCA_022865685.1 Dehalococcoidia bacterium
CAGTCCCTCATTCTCCTCGTCGTCCTCGGCGCGCTGCTGTTGATGCCCGGTTGTTCCACCGGCACGCCGCCGTCGCCCACGTCGATGCCCGCATGGACTGCGACGCCGGTTCCGACGGCGACGCCTGTCCCGCCTGTGGTCTTCATCGGCGATAGCGTCACCATGGGCGCCTTCGTGTCGACGCCCGAGAACATGTTCGTAGTGCGGGTGCAGCGCGACCTGCGGGCACGCGGCCTCGAAGCGACGAACGATACCGAATGGACGCTGGACCCTTACAGCGACCTCCTCGCCGCGCGGAAGGCCGCTGCTTCGCATCGCAAGCTCATCATCGTCGAGCTCGGCGTGCACTGGGCCGCGTTCGACGCAGCGCAGTTTCGCGAGGTGTACGGCGCGATGCTGGACTGCCTGGCGGGCAGCGGCGCGACCGTCGTCGTCGGCACGATCCCCTGGCTGAACTGGCGGCCGGACAGTCCCGTCTACTTCGAGATGGCTTATTACAGCCAGATCATCCGCCAGGAGGCGGCGAAGCGAGGAATAGCCGTCGCCGATCTCTGGGCGGCGACCGACCGGCGAGCGGACGCCATATCGCGGCCGGACCAGCCGTGCTTCACGGAGCCTACGTGTCGGGGCGACAACTACCACCCGGGCGACGTCGGCCACGTGCTGATTGCTGAGGCTTACACCCGGGCTCTCGACGCGGCGCTGGCGAATCCCCCGCGGCCCAACGACGGCCGCTGCAACTTCGACAAATACCTGAACGCTCTGGGGAACGGCCTGCCCGTCCCCATCTACGGCCCCTGACACCCAATCTAAGCCGCTGGCTTCCTTCTCGGCGGGGGTAGTATGATCTCCGCATCCCACTTGAATGGAGAGGGCATTGGCGGCTCGCGGCGCTTTCGACGGCGTCAAGATCGTTGAATACGCGACAATGGTCTCCGGGCCCTATTGCGGCAAGCTCCTCGCCGATATGGGGGCGGACGTTATCAAGGTGGAGGAGCCGCCGTCGGGCGACCCGGCGCGGCAGCGCGGCCCCTTCCCCGGCGACGAGCCGCATCCCGAGCGCAGCGGCCTCTTTCTCTACCTGAACACGAGCAAGCGCGGCATTACCCTCAACCTCGACCGGCCCGACGGCCTAGAGGCGTTTCGTCGCCTCGTCGCGTGGGCGGACGTGCTAATCGACAACCACCCGCCGGAAGGATTGGAATCGCTCGGGCTCGGCTGGGACGAGCTGCGACGGCAGAACCCGAGTCTCATCCTCGCCTCGCTGACGCCTTACGGTCGCACCGGCCCGCGGGCGCGGGCAAAGGGCGGCGAGCTCACCTCGTTTCATGCCGGCGGCCTGGGCAATCTCCTGCCGACCCGTTCAGAGGACATGAGCCGTCCCCCGATCAAGGCGGGCGGCTACCCGACGGGCTACTCGACGGGCCTCACCGCGGCCGTGGCCATCGCTGGGGCGCTGTACGGGCGCAGGGCGAGCGGCGGCGGGGGGCGGCTGATAGACGTGTCGGAGCAAGAAGCGATCCTGGCGCTGGTGAGGACCAACGTGGCCTCGACAATCTACCATCGCACCGCCTGGAGCCGCGTCCCCGAGCGTCCGCCGGCGTTGGGACGGCTGGAGTGCAAAGACGGGTACGTCGTCGCGCTCTTGATTGAGGACCGGCACTGGCGCGCCTTCGTCGACCTGATGGGGAACCCGGAGTGGGCCTCCGGTCCCGAGTGGGGTACGCTGTTCTACCGCGCCGGTCACCTGATGGAGATAGCCGACCACATTGCTGAGTGGGCGGCGCAGCAGAGCAAGGAGGACGTACACCATAGAGGCGCGGCCAAAGGGTTCGCCATCGGCTCCGTTTACAGCGCCGAAGAGGTAATGAACTACCGGCAGCATCTTGCCCGCGACTACTTCGTCGAAGTCGATCATCCGGAGGCAGGGAAGGCCCGCTATGCCGGCTGGCCGTACAAGATGCGGGCGTCGCCGCCCGCGGTGCAGCGACCGGCGCCGCTGCTCGGCCAGCACAACAGGGAGGTGCTCGAAGACGTCCTCGGATTCTCGGCGGATGAGTTCGCTGACCTGTGCCGGAAAGGGGCCGCATGGAAGGCAGGTGGGCAATGACGAACGCTGCCCCTCTTCGCGGCGTGCGCGTGCTCGACTTCACGTGGGTCTGGGCCGGGCCCTACGCGACGATGCTCCTCGCACTGCTCGGCGCTGAGGTGATCAAGATCGAGAGCCGGGGGCGCATGGACATCATGCGTCGCATGATCGTCTGGCCGCTGTTTTCTCCGGTCCCGCAGGAGATACCGCCGAACCAGGGCATGTCGTTCGGCGCGATAAACATGAACAAGCTGGGCGTCACAATAAACCTCGAGCAGCCGCTGGGCGTGGACCTCGTCAAGCGACTCGTGGGCGTCAGCGACGTCGTGTTTGAGAACATGAGGCCGGGCGCCATGGAGCGCAGCGGTCTTGGCTACGAAGAGCTACGCCGCGTCAACCCGAAGCTCATCATGCTTTCCTCCAGCGCCCGCGGCGCAACCGGCCCCGAAAGCCACTATGCCGGCTACGCGACCGTCCACCACGCTGTCGGTGGGGCCTCGTACATCACCGGCTACCCTGACGGCCCGCCCAGCACAACTTTCGGCGATGTCGACCTGGTGAACGCCACCGCGGCCGCGTTCGCCGTTATCGCTGCACTGCACCATCGCGCCGCTACCGGCGAGGGGCAGTTCATCGACTATTCCCAGTGCGAGGGCGTTAGCTCCCTCATCGGCGACGTGCTTCTCGATTACGAGATGAACGGCCGCAGCCCTGGTCGTCACGCCAACGCCGACGAGCTGATGGCGCCCCATAACGTCTACCAGTGCTGGGGCGTCGACCGCTGGGTCGCGATAGCCGTCGAGACCGACGAGGAGTTCGCGGCCCTGGCGCGAGTCATGGGACGCCCGGAGCTCGCGGCCGACACTCGTTTCGTCGATGCGGCCTCCCGGAAGCGAAACGAGGCCGAGATCGATGAGATCGTCTCGGCATGGACGCGCGCCCGCGACCGCGATTTCATTGCCAACATGCTGGTTCAGGAGGGAATTGCCGCCGCCCCTTCGCGCGACGCCGACGACCTGTTCCACGACCCCCACCTGAGCGCTCGCGGCGCCTTGGTGGAGGTCGATCATCCGGAGGTGGGGGTCCGTCGCTTCGCCGGCGCGCCGTGGATAATGTCCGGCTGCGATGTGGAAGCCGTACACGCTCCTCTACTGGGCGAGCACATCGATTACGTCTTTCGGCAGCTCCTGGGCATCAGCGAAGAAGAGCTGGACGGGCTCCAGCGCGACGGCGTGGTGCAGTAAGCGCCGCGAAGTCTTCCTGCGGGGATGCAGTCAGCGTGCGTTTCTAGTACTATATGCCGATATGCGGGGAATCACCGGCGGTCGGATACGGTTCAGGTAGGCGAGAGATGGAGTACGAAACACAATCCCCACGAAGCACGGACTCAATGGCGGAGGGCAGATTGGTGTACGCTGTCTCTGCCATCATGCGCAAAGCCTCCGACCGGGCGCTTGCCTACTGGGGGCTCACCGTCGCTCAGGCGCCGGTCCTTGTCATCCTTCGCGAAGCGGGCCGACCCGTGATGATAACCGAGGTGGCGCGCCGCCTGCTGCTGGAGACCCCAAGCGTCACGACGATGGTCGACCGGTTGACTGAGCGCGGACTCGTCGAAAGGGTCAAGGACCCGAAGGACCGTCGCAAGACGCTCGTGGCGCTCACGAGGAAGGGAAGGCACCTCGTCGACGCCGTCCGCGAACCCGGCCATCAACTCGAGGAGGAGATGTTCGGAGCGCTGGACCAGGGCGAGCGCGAGACCCTGAGGACGATCCTGCAGAAGCTCCACGACGCGAACATCGGCCGCCTCGATTAGCAACTCCGCGGAGGCGTGTCGCGAACGGCGTCAACCGGTGCTTCGACGTTGGTCGACCGCGCAATCGCAGCATCCGAGGTGAATCGTCAGACCCTCCCAGCATTCAACCCCTTTTCGCTCGGTGGCGGCTGGACCCTTCCGTCCGCGCATCGCCTTCACTGCGCGTGCGGCTGCGGCGCGGTTCGACCGAGGCCTTCTCTGTTGACCAGCGGTCAATGACTCCGATGCTCTCCTGTCCGCCGGCTGGAGAATCGTCGCTCACTTTTCGGCGGTAAGTGCCGATGATCTAGGCAAACCCCTCGATTCCATACGCAGGAGGCGCCCGCATGAAGATCAAACGAGAGCACGGCCTGCACTACATGCTGGCAACTAAGGCCGAGGTAGAGTGCCCGGGATGCGGCGGGAAGCAGGGGTGGCATCTCCATGCCGGCTGCGAGAAGCTGAACGCTCGCTGGAGCAGCTGCATCGTATCGCACGTTGACGAGCGCCGTGGGACGAGGCGCTGCCGTCTGCCGCACGGTTGGGACGTGGTGCACCGCGTGACTCGACGCGGCGCGCGCCATTTCCAGCAGTACACGGGCGAAGGCTTGTACTGCGAGCACCATGCCCGTGAGCTGGCGGCCTCTCTTAACATGCCGGTGCACGAAGTCGCATAGGCCGGCGCCTGCAACGCCCCATGCCGGGGCACGCCTGTATCGTCAAACGCCGTTGCCGCGGCCGAGCCGTCTGACTCGGATTGCCGCTTTGCCCTGCACGGGGCAGTGGTACTCGCAGGTGCCGCAGCCGATGCAACGATCGGTCACCACGCGAGGTCTCTTCGCTCGCTTTCCCACTCCCTTTCCTCCGCCCTCCAGAAGGATCGCCTTGTCCGTCAGCGGACACATTTCCTGGCAAACCATGCAGTCGACGTTCTGCGACCACGGCCGGCAACGGCTCTGGTCGATGTGCGCAGTTCCCAGGACGGCTCGCTGCTTCTTGTCGAGCGACAGCGGCGGGAGCGCGCCGGTCGGGCAGGCGTAGCCGCAGGCGTTGCAGGAGAAGTCGCAGTAGCCGGTGCGCGGCACGAGGGCCGGCGTCAGGAAGCCACCGATGTCGCTGAAGGACAGGCTGGGCTGGAGACCGCGAGTAGGGCAGACCTTCATGCATTCTCCACAGCGGATGCAGCGATCAAGGAAGTCGTCGCCGCCGGCGCCCGGTGGTCTGATCGGTCCCGTGGCGTCACTGAGCACTCTCGGCGCGACCGCGATGAGACCGGCGCCCACCGCAAGCGCGCCGATAGCCCCCAGCGCTGCTCTGCGCGATGGGTCGTAGCTTTCCCACGGCGCGGGAGTCAGGTGACCGTGAAAGCTGATCGCCCCCCGGTGGCAGGCCTGCAGGCAATTCATGCAGAGGGTGCATTCCGCGGGGTCGGCGACAAAGCCGCGCCGTTCGGAGATGGCGCCCGTCGGGCAGGCGCCGGCGCAGAGGGCGCACGAGGAGCATGCGGTCGCGTCGACGCTCTGCCGCAGCCAGGCGATCTTCGAGACAAGGCCGAGTCCGGCGCCGAGCGGACAGACGTAGCGGCACCAGAAGCGCGTTCGGACCGCGTTCAAGGCGAACACCGACAGGATCATCGCGGCCAGCGCTATGGCAGCCTGCCAAACGACCGGCTGATCGAGCGGCAGGCCCCTGCGCGCGATGCTATCGAGTTGTTCGGCCGTCCCCTGCAGCGGCCCGATCCGGTACAGCGCCTCGTCGATCCGCCCGACGAGCGCGGCAAGCGGAGGCAGCACTGCGACCGTCGCGGAGCGGAACACGAGTGTGACCGGGTCGAGGAATAGCAGAGTCAGGTTGCCGAGGAGCGCCGCTAGGAGAATCGTCAGCAGGACGGCATGCTTGAGACCGCGCCAGGCCGGCGGCAGGTCGCGCTCGTCTCGTCGGGGACGGCGTCGCAGCCGCGTCCAGTCGATGAGCGTGCCCAGCGGGCAGAGCCAGCCGCACCAGAAGCGGCCCAGGAGCAGGGCGAGGATGGGTATCGACAGGCCCAGGGCCAGCGGTGCGACCCACTGCCGTCCCGCGATCATGGGGGTAAGAGCGGCCAGCGGGTCGAGACGGAAGAAGAGGTCGTGTGGTAGGTATGTGACTCCGCCGCGCTTCGTCGCGAGGAGGAGGTAGAGGAACAGCAGCAGCGAAAGGACCTGCACGAGGCGTCGCAGGCGGACCCACGTGAAGACCCGCTGCCGGCGCCGTCCCTTCGCCACGCTACGCCGCCGCGGTAAGTTCTCGATCACCCCGTGCTGATCTCCTCGATCCTGATGACCGCCAGGTCGAGCGTGCCCAGGCCCATCGCGGCGCCCGCGCGAGTGGCCGGGATGTCGGCGGCGGTGAGGCCGAAGAGCGTGGCGGCATAGGCATCGGCGGCGACGATGTCGTGGCTGGCGATGACCGTCTGGGTCTGCCTCACGTCTTCGAGGTTTCCGCCGCTGGGACCGTTCGCCACGAGAATGCGCGTGGCGTCGACGACGGTGAGGGCGGGACGAAAGAGCGTCGTTAGGTCGGCGAGGCGCTGCGCCAGGTTGGGATGCAACCCGCCGCGGTCCTCGATGAGGCCCATGAGGTTCTTCATCCCGAGCGTGAGCACCGCGAGGTCGTGGGTCTTGGCGATGGGCACGTTGATGAGGACGTCGGCGTCGAGGGCGTCGCGGTAGACGGGCCACTCCGTGATATCCTGTCCCCCGGGAATTGCCACGCTCGCGAACTTCATCCCGGCCATGATCTCCATCTCGCCGCCTGCGCTTTGGACGGCGCCGGCGATGCCGCTTCGATTGTAGGCTTCCTCCGCGGTCCCGCCGAACGGCTGGTCCATCACGCGCACGCGCCTCGCGCCGGCGCCGAGGCAGAGCCGCACGAGCGCGGCGACCACCTCCGGGTTTGTCGTCGCTGCGTACTCGGGCGTGTGGTAGGCGACGCAGATGTTGGGCTTGACGATGACGTCGTTGCCCGGCTGGACGAAGCGCTCGATGCCGCCGATGGCGCGGAGGGCGGCCTCCACGTTAGCGGTCGGACTCGAGCCGCGCGCGACTGCCAGGTAGGCGGGTCCGGCAGCGGCCGGCGACGGCGACGCGGCGGTAGTGGCCGCTGAGGTTGCGGTTGCGGCAGCGGGCGGGGGCGTCGACGTCGCGGCGGGAGCGCCGGTCGAAGGAGTCGGTTCGGGCGCCACGGGCGAGACGCGCGAGCGGCACGCCACGACGACGGCGCCGAACGCCCCCAGGAAGGGAAGACCTATTCGTCGAAGCCACTCACGCCGGCTGATCCGCTGCATTACCCAGGCTTCCTCGTCACAGACGCGTGTGATCCAATTGTTGAGCAAACAAGGGGCACGGGCAAGCGGAGGCTTTGCTATGTCTCGCGGCCGGAGGCCGTCGATTCCTCGGCGCGAGGGATGGTCAGGCGGAAGACTATCATACCGTCCGCTAGGTGGGCGTCGAGAGTGCCTCCGTGCAGCTCGGCGAGGTCGCGCGCAATCGGCAAACCGAGGCCGCTTCCCGCCGACCTGCCCGTTCGGGCCGCGTCGCGCCGGTAGAAGCGTTCGAACAGCTTCGGGAGGTCCTCGGCGTCGACGTCGGTCACCGTGTTCGCCACTTCGACGCACGCGGCCCCCGACTCGCCGGCGAACGCGCGGACCTGGATGTCGCCGCCCGAGGGCGTGAACTTGCGCGCGTTGTCGAGCAGGTTCTCGACGGCGCGCTCCAGCTTCGGCCGGTCGGCGGAAACGCGGAGGCCCGGCGCCAGCTCGCGCGACACCGTGACACCGCGCTCTTCGACGCCGTTGATCCGCTCGATTGCCGACGCCACGAGCACGCTGAGGTCAAAGTCCTCGCGCTGGAGGAGCGCTTGCCCGGCTTCGATCTCCGATAGGAGCAGCAAGTCGTTGAGGCGCTCCGATAGCTTCGCCACCTCGTCATAGATCACGTCGCCGGCGTGCTTGGATTCCGCCTCTCCCTTTATCACGCCGCCGCGAAGCGCCTGCGCGAAGCCGAGTATCGAAGTCAACGGCGTGCGCATGTCGTGCGAAACGTTCGCGACGAGTGCCCGCATCTGCATGTGCGTCTCGCCGACATTCGTCGCCATGGCGGAGAACGCCCGCGATAGCTGTCCCACCTCGTCGTGCCGGTCGGTCGCGACGTCGATGTCGAAGGTGCCCTGCGCCATCTGGTCCGCCGCCACGGTGAGCTTGCTCAGCGGCCGCGTGATGTTGCGCGCGATGACGATCGCGGAGCCGATTGCGAAGGGCAGGGCGATTACGGCCGCAAGCGCCAGCCAGGGCAGAAGGTCCAGCCAGGCGCGGGCGATAGTGCCTTCGGAGACGGCCATCGCTATCCGGTAGGCCGGAACGAGCATCCCGCCGCTGGGCACGTCCGGAGGCGGCTGGTCACCCGGCGATATCGATATGCGCTGCCCGCCGACGATCAGCGCCGGGAACGGCGCGACGAGAGTGAGGCTGCCGCCGCGTGCGTCGGCCATGTGCCACGTCTCGTTCGGGCCGCGCGAAAGGCCCCGCCGACCGACGGCGACGCTATCTGCCGGCAGCTCCAGTTGCTTGCCTTCGAGGTCGCCGGCCGTGTCCTCGACGACGAGGCCGGAGTAATCGAACATGATGATGCGGACGTCGTTCTCTTGAGCCGCCTGGCGCACGTAGTCCTGAAGTTGTGATTGCGAATCGCCGCTGAGGAGGTGTCGCAGGAATTCGGCGTGGATTTCCGGCGCTGTCGCCGTCGTGTGGTCGAGGGCGCGCTGCTTCTCCTTGCCGTGCGTGAGCACGACGAAGACGCCGCTGGCGAGGACGAGCGCTCCTATCACGAGCAGCGCGCTGGCAACGATGAGCTTGCCCTGAAGGGTGCGGACGCCGAACAGTGACCACCGCGGCATGTCAGCCCTCCGCCACCAGCCGGTAGCCCGTGCCCCAGACTGTCTCGATGCGCACGCCGCTGTCGGATAGCTTCTCGCGCAGTCGCGCCACGTGAACGTCGACCGTCCGGTGCCCGTAGAAGGAGGTCCCCCACGCCAGGTCGAGCAGGCGGTCTCTGTCCAGTACGACGTTCGGCAGGTGAGAGAAGGCTAGCAGCAGGTCGAACTCCTTGGGCGTGAGAGGCAGCAACTTCTCATCGACGCGGGCTTCGCGGCAGTCGGCGTCGAGGGTCAGGCCGCCGACGCGGACCTTCTCCGTGGTCTTGCCGGTCGCCGCGGTCGTGCGGCGCAGTACCGCGCCAACGCGGGCGACAAGCTCGTCGGGGTTGAACGGCTTGGTGACATAATCATCGGCGCCCAGGCGCAGGCCGGCGATGCGATCGATGTCCGAGGCACGGGCCGTGAGCAGGAGGATGGGCATTCGCCCGTGCAGCTTGCGACAGATCTGAAGGCCGTCGGGGCCGGGCATCATGATGTCGAGGACGATCAGCGCCGGCTGCGTCTCCTTTACCTTGCGCAGCGTGTCGTCGCCGTCGCAGGCGGTCTCGACGCGGTAGCCCGCGCGCCGCAGGTACAGCGACACGAGCTCGACCGTGTGCTCGTCGTCGTCGGCTACCAGGACGCAGGTCTCATCCATCTCAAGTATCTCTTCGGCCGGAGCGGCATTGTCTATCGTCGACGATGGCATAACTATCTTACTCTGTGGCATGGCGAGGCGCCTCCTGTGGTTATTCGCTCCGTAGCGCCTCTATCGGGTCGAGGCGCGATGCCCGGAACGCCGGGTAAATGCCGAAGAACAGCCCGATGGCTGCGGACACGCCGAAGGCGACGAAGATGCTGAACGGCGTCACCAGTGTCGTGACGGCGGAGCTCGTGCCGAACGTCTGCCCGTTGGCAAGTCGCGCCGCCAGCACTCCCGCCACCACGCCGACCGCGCCGCCTACGATTGTTACCAGCAGAGCCTCGACGATGAACTGCAGAAGGATGTCCTGTCGCTTTGCTCCGACCGCCTTTCGGATACCGATCTCCCTCGTCCGCTCCGCTACGGACACCAGCATGATGTTCATCGTCCCGATGCCCCCGACGACCAGCGAGATGCCGGCAATCGTGCCGAGGAGAATGGTGAGCGTCCTGCTGACGTGTCGGGCTGTGGCCGTCAGGTCCTCCTGCGTTTGCACGCTGAAGTCCTGGCTCTGGTCGTGTTGCTGGAGCATGACCTGTGTGATCGATGCCTTCGTCTGGTCGATCTTGTTGCCCGATGACACCTTGACCACGATCTCCTGGATGTTGGACTGGCCGGTCGGGCTGCGGCCGAAGGGCACCTTTGCCTGGAAGGTGGTAAGAGGGAACAGGATCTGCGTGTCGTCGGTGCCGGTGCCCGACGCTCCCCGTTTCTCCATGACGCCGCCGACGGTCAAGTTATAGGACATCGGCCCGAAGCTCAGGCGGACTTCCTTGCCGATGGCGTTGGCGGCTGAATCGAACAGGTCCTCTGCTACCTGAGCTCCGAGCACGACGTTGGAGGTCTTGCGGGTCATGTCATCCTCTGTGATGAACCGCCCGACGGCCACCTTGTAGCTGCGCACCGATGGGTAGTCCGGCTGGGTTGCGGTCATCGCCGTCGCTGTCGTCGAGCGGCCGTTGCCGGTCAGATTCGACTCTAGGTCGAGGCTGTACTGGGCGATGACCGCCTCGACGTACGGCAGGAGTGAGTTGCCTTTCAGCGCGTCGGCG
>JALHUB010000097.1 GCA_022865685.1 Dehalococcoidia bacterium
CAGCGCCTGGGCGATGACGATGCCGTGCCAGGAGAAGAGCTGGTCGTAGGACTGCATCAGGTGGCTCTGGCCCACGGCGGCGAGCACCTGCCGCGAGGGGATGTCGCGCTGCCCCGCGACGGCGCCCAGTTGATGGCGCCCGGCGGCAATCGCGCCCGACGTCACCAGGATGACCTCCGCCCCTTCGCGGTGGAGCTGCGCCACCTGACCCACCAGCGCCGACATCATCGCCAGGTCGAGCTGTTCGCCGCCCGCCGTCAGCAGGTTTGTCCCGAGCTTCGCCACGATCCGCCGGTAGCGAAGGCCGCCTGGACTGTCGGCGGCGGCTCTGTTGTGTGTTCCCATCCTGTTCCGCATCCTTCTGTTCGATGGCAAGTGTGGCAGAATTATAACCCCGCGTTGGGCAGTCTACAAGGAAGCGTATTCGTTCATCCGGCCGGCGAAGCCACCTCCCCGACGCTCAGGCCCGCGGGCTACCGGCGCTTTCGGCGGAGAACTGCTCGACAACGCGCGTTAACCTTTTCTGCGGAGGGACGTTATTATAGGCGTCCCGGTACGCTGCGTGTCGTATGCACGCCGGTTGTAGCTGCGCTGAAAGGAGACACACCGTGAAAAAACTGCTCGTCCCGCTGCTTGCCCTGATTGGGATTGTCGCCGGGGGCTGCATCATCCAGTTCTCCACGCTTTACGTTGACGATGTCAGCCGCACGCACTTTGTTGGGCTGGCCAGCAACCTTACCAACGCAGACGTGGTCAGCGCTTCTGTCGAGGTCAAGTTCTTCGATAGCAGCAACAACCTCCTGGCGACGGAGTTCGTGAGCCCCTGCACGCGGACTCTCCAGGCCCATCAGTCTTCGCCTGTGGAGTCGATCATCCCCAAGGGCGTGACCGCCAAGCGGACAGAGACCGTTGTTCACCCGATGACCTTCGGCGACAAGATGGTGCCTGACCTCGACTTCAAGAACATTAAGGTGGAAAAGGACGGCACGGTTACCCACCTGAAGGGCGAGGTCAAGAACAGCGACAACGAGACCTTCTACGCCGTGCAGGTTTGCGCCGCTTTCTACGATGACGACGACGACGTTGTGCGCGTGGGCCGCGCCTACCTGGACCCGGCCAAGCTCTCCGAGGACGCCACGGGCGCCTTCGACATCGCCATCGCCGACATGCCCGCCGACACCGAGGAGTACCAGATCTGGGTCGACGCCACCATTCGCAGCCCGACCGATGTGACGGCCCCGGTGGTCGAGGGTCCGGAGGAGATGCCTGGCGTGGCCACGGCTACCCCCACGGTCACGGGGACACCGGCACCTACGTCTACTCCGACAATAACCCCAACCCCCGGATAGAGGTTCCTCAGGTGATGCTAAGGCAGGGCCGGGACGAAATCCCGGCCCTGCCTCTTTTCGCCGATCGGCTGTGTCGATGCCCGCCGCACCGCCAGGCGCACCCGTTGCCCGTCGACGGTGTGCTCCTCTTGGTGGGCGTCGGCGGGCGGTTCTCCCTCCACGAGCTCGCGGGATAGCGTCTCCTGGCGCAGGTAGTCGCCGAAGCCCGCCATCACCCGTCGGATGTCTTCTCCGCCCTGATAGTAGGTGGTGATGCGGTCGGCGATGTCGAAGCCGGCGTTGCGGCGCATCGTCTGCAGGCGGTGCACCAGCTCCCGCGCCAGCCCCTCGTCGGCCAGGGCCGGGGTGACGTTGGTGTCGATGGCGACAAGGCGCGCCTTGATGCC
>JALHUB010000098.1 GCA_022865685.1 Dehalococcoidia bacterium
CATTGTGCCCAGGTGAAGCGATAGGTCTTCCCCGTCCGGAAGTTCCTGTAGACGACACCGACGTCGTCCGGATAGAGGTTGACCGGCCTCTTCATGAACGCCGTTAGCAGCAGCGGGTAGTTCCTGCTGAATTGTGGATAAGGCCCGTTTCCCATTCTGTATTCTCCTTACAGCAAGCCGGTTTCGAGTGACATCGCATCAACCGCTAAGGGCATTCTAGCCCGTTGCGCGCGGGAACGGCAACGGCCGGAGGTACGTGGGCGGGGCGGAGCCTACGGGATCAGCAGCACGCGGCCGAAGGCCATCCGGCTTTCGATGTAGGCGTGGGCCGCCGCCGCCTCGGAGAGAGGATAGGTCCGGTCGATGACGACGTGCAGGGAGCCGCGGGCGACGTCGTCCAGGTGCCGCGCTACCATCTCCCGCACCCGCTCCGTGTTCCGCGCCATCTCCAGTCCGAGGGAGAACCCCGTGAGCGACCGGTTGCCCTGTGATAGGAAGCCCAGTTCCGGCTTCTCGAAGCTCCGTCCCGCGAAGCCGACGCTGACTGCGCGACCCCGGAAGGCGAGGCTCTTGAGGCAGCCTTCGAGTACCCTGCCGCCGACGGTATCGACGGCCAGCTCGACGCCACGGCCGTCCGTCAGCTTTCCCACCGCGGCAACAAAGTCGTCGGTCGTGTAGTTGATGCCGTGGTCGAGGCCGAAGTCAGCCAGGCGGCGAAGCTTATCGTCGTTGGAGGCGGTGGCGATGACGATCGCGCCGGCGCGCTTGGCGAGCTGAATCGCCGCCAGCCCGACACCGCCGGCGCCTGCCTGGATGAGCACCGTCTCGCCCTCCTGCAGATGTCCGAACTCGAAGAGGGCGTCGTCGGCCGTGCCGAACGGGATGGGGACGCAGGCTGCCCGTTCCATGTCGAGCCCGTCCGGGACCAGCCAGGTAGACATCGCCGGCGCCGAGACAATCGACGCGTGCGAACCGTATGCCACGAAAGTGACTACGCGCTGCCCAACGGCGCGGTCGCTGACGTTGGCGCCGACCTCGCGCACGGTTCCCGCGCACTGGTAGCCGACGACGTGCGGCCGCGACGGCATCGGACCGCCGGCGCGATTAAGCAGGTCGCCGCCTTCGATGCTCACGGCCTTGACGTCGATGAGGACGCCGTTGGGATGACACGTGGGATCGGGCACGTCCTCGTAGCGGAAGACGTCGGGCGGGCCGGTCTCGTAGTAGATTGCTGCCTTCATCGCATCCTTGCCTCCTCTATGGGTGGTCGGCGTCGTCGACGGCTGGGCGGCGACGTGGGATGCCACTATCTCATCAGCGGTTTCGCGGGTCAAGCGGCGGGCCCGGCGGGGAGTGGGAGCCGGCGCGGCGCGCGTGACAGGAAGCACCGCAGCGTATATGCTAATGGGAGACCACGGCCCGGGACGGCGGCGTGGTCGCTTTCCGTGTTTCAGTTCTCCTTGGGAAGAGGTGACAAGTTGCGTATTGCTGTTCTTACCGGCGGCGGCGACTGCCCAGGCCTCAACGCCGCAATCCGCGCCGTAGCCCAGCGCGGCTGGACCATGGACGATGAGGTCTGCGGGATCCACTACGGTTGGTCCGGCCTCACAGGCGAAGGGGAGATGCACACCCTTAGCCCCATTGAGGTGCGCGACATCCTACACGAGAGCGGGACCATGCTCGGCACGTCGCGCACCAATCCGGGGCGCAGCAAGGAAGACCTGGAAGAAGTGGTCCGCAACCTGCGCCGGCACGCCATCGACGGCCTGGTGGCTATCGGCGGCGACGACACGCTGAGCGTCGCGGCAAAGCTGCACGAGGCCGGCGTAAAGGTCGTCGGCATACCGAAGACGATCGACAACGACGTGCCCGGCACTGACTTCTGCATCGGCTTCGACACCGCTACCGGCGTCATCGCCGACGCGCTCGACCGCCTGCTCTCAACAGCGAAGTCGCACGCGCGCATCATGGTAACAGAGGTCATGGGGCGCGATACGGGCTGGCTCGCGGTCGTCGGCGGCCTCGCCGGCGGCGCCGATTTCATCGCCATTCCCGAAGTGCCCGTCCACATCGACTACATCATCGAGCACGCCGCCCAGCACATCGCGACGCACCGCTTTAGCGTCATGGCGATAGCGGAGGGCACGCAGGTCGAAGGGCTGGAGGTGCCGAAAGCGGAGGTCGATGCGTCGGACCAGTTCGGCCACGTCCGTCTCGCCGACAGAGGCATCGCCCAGCGCGTCGCCGACGAGATCGAGCGCCGCACGGGCATCGATACCCGCGTCACTGTGCTGGGCCATCTCCAGCGAGGCGGCACGCCCTCCGTCCGCGACCGCTACATCAGCACGCTGATGGGCTCAGCGGCCGTCGATTTCCTGCACCGCGACATCCTCGGCTGCATGACCGCGTTGAAGGGCCAGGAGATCGTCTCGGTGCCGCTGTCGGAGATTGCGGGCAAGACGTGGTCCGTGCCGCCGGAGCTCTACGAGTTGGGCCGCCGCTTCTTTCGCACTATGGCCGCGCTGGAGAGCCCGCAAGGGACTTAGGTGTTCTCCGAAGCGGCTTTGGTCGGTTGCCCTCCTGTAGGCCCGAAGTGTCTTCGCCGATCATGGGGTGAGCGGGCGCGGGAGTTGCATAAGAAGGGTACATTGAGCGACGCACAAGGAGGTGGACAATGGCTGCCCACCGCATCCACACGGCCGCTCTCCGGACGATGGTCCCCTAATCGCGTTACTTGGCATTGGGCTCTTATCCGGCTGTATGTGGGGCGTTGTCCGCGATGCGAGCACGGGCACGCCGCTTGCCGGCGCGAGCGTCACCTAGACGGACTTGAACGGCGGCTCGGGGACGGCGACCAGCGATGCCAGCGGCATTTTCGCTTTCGACCAGGCCACCGGGCCGTACCCGGCAATGGAACCCGCCAGCTTCCATCTCTCCGCAGCGGGCTACGAGGACCTTACGGCCGCCCGCCTCATGGAGTACAACGACTCCAACGGCACCCTGTCGAACCTCTCCTCCTTCTGGGAGGTGCAGTCGTTCAACCTGGTGGAGCATACCGTGCAGATGATCAACTTCGAACGTGAGACGGTCGACGTTGACGCCATCCAGCTCGCGCCCCCAATGCCGCTGGTAAACGTCTATGCAGTCGGTCTCAAGTTGTATGACCCGGCGGACATGACGACGCCGCTCTGCGAGCAGGTATCGCCCGGTCAGGTCTACATTTCGACGAACCCGCCCGCGGTGAGCCTCAGCCTGGACTGCGACATACCCGGCGACAGCTTCGCGGCGGAGATAACCGTCGTTGCGCAACAGGTCTGGCAAACCTTCCCGGGTCCGGTGTCCCACGTGAACGTAGATTTATCAACCATCGGTTATGAATGGACAACGCCTTCGCCCAACACGTCATGGCAGACGGTGACTCTGGGCAGCTCCGATGCCACGGGCCCGGACGACCCTGACCTCTCATTCCAGGCGCAGATCCGTTACCGGGCGAAGGTTGAGTCCGGACCATAAGAGACAGAGTCGAAAAGCGCCAACGAGCGGGGGTCGCTGAGACCCCCGCTCGTTCTGTCTTCGAGGTCGGGCGGATCAGGAGCGGGCTAGAGCTCGCGGATGTCTCTGGAGGCGAGTCCGCTGACCAGGGCGAGCACGAGCGCCGCCACGACGAACACCGCGATGGCATGCGGCGTGTCGAGGTATCTATCGGCGATGGTGCCCAGCATCAGACTGCCGAACGGGTTCAGTCCCTGCGACATCGTATACAGGGAGAGGACACGGCCGCGGTACTCATCAGCAACGTGCAGTTGCAGTAGGGTCTGGTTGAAGGCGGTGAACGCCACAAAGCCGACGCCACCGGTGATGAGGAAGAGAAGCGACAGCCAGTAGGCGCGCGAGAAGGAGAACGCCAGGATCATCGACATGTAAGCGACGAGGGCCACACTCATGATCAGTCCCTTACGCCGTACGTCTGCGAAGCGCGCAACGGCCAGGCCGCCGATAATGGCGCCGATGCCGACGCCCGTCTGAAGCCACCCGAAGCCTTGAGGGCCGGTGTGCAGGTAGTCTCTCGCCATGATCGGGACCAACTGGAGATAGGGGTAGACCAGCAGCGTCGGAATGGCTTGGAGCAGCGTCAGCCTGAGGAGCGTACGGTGAGCGAGCAGATGGGCTGCGCCTCGCCGCACGGCCGCCAGCACGGGATCTCTTAGCGCCGGCTCGGACTGCTGCAGGCGCATGGGTATGAGACTCAGGGTGGCGACGGTGAAGAACACGAACTTGCCGAAGAAGGCGGAGGACAGGCTGAAGCCGATCATGAAGCCGGCTATCCCCGGCCCGACGGCGCGCGCCATGTTGTTCACCATCGCGTTGAGGGCGATGGCGTTCGGCAACTGCTCGCGCTTCACGGCATCGAACACGAGGAACTGGCGCACCGGCATGTAGACGCTGCTGGAGAGGCCGCCGACGAAGGCAACGATGTAGAGGTGCCACATGGCAACCTGCCCGGTCACGATCAGGATCGCGACGGCCAGCGCACTCAGCCCGTTCACCATCGACGACACGCCAGCAAGGAGGCGCCGGTCGACCCTGTCCGACAGGCTGCCCGCAAACGGGGAGACAGCGAAGACGCTTATCCCGCGGATGAACTGGACAAGTCCGAGCTGGAAGGGCGAGTTGGTGAGCTGAGCGACCAGCCATCCCTGACCGATCTGCTCCATCCACATCGCGAAGCTGGACGCCGCCGTTCCGCCGAGGAGATAGCGGAAGTTGACGATTGCCAGCGACTGGAATGCCCGCGAGCCCGCGCCCGCAGCGGACGCGCTTGGGACCGTCTCGGCGCCCACTGACTCCACAGATTCGACCACGAGATGCCGTTCCCCTGACTCCGACTACGGGCCTATTGTAGTGTGTGCGTTCGCGTGAGGGGAACGTCCGGACCGCGCGACTAGAGGCCGAAGAGGCGTATGGAGAACTCGCCGATATAGGCAAGGGCCAGGCCGCGCACCACCTTCCCTGCCGTCACCGACCCGAGGAATCGCCAGAAGTTCATGCGCACGGCCCCGGCGGTCAGGCCGGCGACCTCGAAGATGGGGTTCGGCACCGCCGAAAGGGCGAACAGCGTCAGCATGCCATAGCGCATCATCAGCCAATCGACGGTGCGCAGCGCCCTCGTGACCGCACGGCGGAACCAGGTCGGGCCGCCCACCTGGCGTCCTTGCGCGACCTCCCGGCCCAATGCGCCGGCAATGTAGGCCGTTATTTCGCCGAGGGCCATGCCGATGCCGCCGATGAGGCCGACCTGCCATGCCCCCAAACTTGGCGCCTGGCTGACTATCAAAGCCTGACCCGCCGCCGTCAGGCCCGGCACGGGGATGAAGAACGTGGATGTGCTGATCAGATTGAGGAAGAAGATGCCGGCATAGCCCAAGCCCTTGAACTTCTCTGCGTTTAGGTTGAACCAGATCGTGGCGACGCCGAGGGCGAGGGATGAAAGGAGGATCATGGCAACGATCGAATGACCGATGATGATGCGGGCACGCCGCTCATGGACCCACCGTCCCAGGAGCCTGTCGTAAATGCTCACCAGGAGGCTTTCCTGCGGCGTCTGCTGTTGCTCGCCCCCGTCGGGAGGGCGTTCTTCCATGACCGCCTCCCTGCCTTCATGATTCAGAATACCATCATGAAGGGATGCAATCGAGGTATGGTGCGTCGTGTGGGCGGAACCGGGGGCAGAGAGGGGCGAGAAGAGGCGGCCAGCGTGGGGTCTCACACTGGCCGCCTGAAGGGGCGGGCGGGGTAACGCCGTTGAAACGGAGAGGAACCGTTACTCGCCGCCTACGCCGCTCAATATTCCATCGTCTGCCGCCGTTTCGACGGGCTTCTCCTCGGCCGGCGCCTCCGCGACAGCCTCCGTCTTCAAGGGCTCCAGAGCGGAGCGCTCCAGCAGCTCTACGAGGTCGATCGCCTCAGGCGGTTCTTCCAAGCCGAGGCCGTTCAGCCCATCTTTGAACATCTGGAGGCAGAAGGGGCAGGCCGTCAGGACCGTGTCCGCGCCCGTCGCCACTGCTTCCTTGGCGCGCAGCCGGTTCACGCGCTGCTCCGGCTCTTCCTCCATCCACATCCTGCCGCCGCCCGCGCCGCAGCAGATGCCGTTGGCGCCGCAGTGCTCCATCTCGACGAGCTCGACGCCGGGGACAGCGGCCGCCAGCTTTCGCGGCGCGTCGTAGATGCCGTGGTAGCGGGCGAGGTAGCACGGGTCCTGGTAGGCGACTACCGCCTTGACCTCGTTGGTGAGCTTCAGCCTGCCATCTTTGACGAGCTGGAGCAGGAACTCAATGTGGTGGACGACTTCGAAGTCGCCGCCGAACTGCGGGTACTCGTCCTTCAGTGTGTGGTAGCAGTGCGGGCAGGCGGTGATTATCTTCTTGACGTTGTGGCGCTTGAGCGTCTCGATGTTCTGCTGCGCCTGGCACTGGAACAGGTACTCGTCACCGATTCTCCTCGCCGGGTGGCCGCAGCACGACTCCTCGTGTCCGAGGATGCTGATCTTGACGCCGGCGGCGTCGAGTATCCTCGCGAGGGCCAGAGCTGACTTCATGCTGCTCTCCTGAAGGGCGGCCGTGCAGCCGACCCAGAAGAGGAACTCCGCATCGCCGTCGTTGGCGACGTTCTTGACCTCGAAGCCCTCCGTCCAGTCCGTCCGCGAGGCCGAGGCGCCCTTCCAGGGGTGGCCCCTGTCCTGGACGGAGCGAAGGGCGGCCATCAGCGTCGGCGGGATCTCACCCTGCTCGAGGACGAGGTTGCGACGCAGCTCTATTATCTTCTTGACCGGTTCGATGAAGACGGGGCAGGCCTCTTCGCAGGCGCCGCAGGTCGTGCAGGACCACAGCTCGTCCTGGCTGACGACGCCGCCCGCAAGCAGTGGCACTTCTTCTTGAGAAGCTTTGCCGTCGCGTTTTCCGCTCAGAAGCGCCGGCGCCCGCTGCACCATGTGCGCCTTCAGCTCCTGGATGACCATCTTCGGCGAAAGCGGCTTGCCCGTCATGTTAGCCGGGCAGACCTCCTGGCAGCGTCCGCAGCGGGTGCAGGCGTCGAGGTCGATCAGGTCTTTCCACGTCAGGTCCTGGAGCTTCGCCGCCCCGAGGGCGCCGACTCTCTCTTCCGTTATCTCGATCGGCTTGAGGACGCCCTTGCTGCCTTGCGTTCGGAGGAACATGTTGAGGGGTGACGCGAAGATGTGCGCCAGCTTCGTGAAGCTGAGAGCGACGTAGCCCATGCCGCCCATGGAGACGAGCATGTGACCCCACCACACGCTCTTGTGCAGGGCCAGGTTCACGTCAGTGCCCAGCGGATAGAAGGCTTTGGCGAAGACGAACCCGACAGGCGACCATACGGACCAGCCGGGGTGCACATCGAGCTCCGATGCGGCGATGCGCAGGCCCTCCAGCATGTAGCCGGTGACGATGATGCCCGCCAGCAGCGACAGGGCAACGGCATCATCGAGGGCGTTGTTCAGCTTCGACGGCCGCACGACGTAGCGCCGGTAGGCTGCCATCCCCAGGCCGGCGAGCACCAGCAGACCACCAACGTCCAGCATCAGCGAGACGCCGAGGTAGACGTTGCCCTCCATGAACTTGTACACATGCTCGCTCATGAAGTCGAGGAACGGGCCCATCAGGAGGATGCCGAAGCCGCCGAAGATGAGCAGGTGCATCACGCCCGCGTAACGATTGCGGATGATGCGCTTGTGCCACAGACCGTCGACCTTCGTCTTGATGATGAACGCGCGGACGCGGCCGGGGATATCCCGCAGCCTGTCGTCCTCGCTGCCCATGCGCCACAGCCGGAGCCGCCGGTAGAGGCCGTAGACAACGGCGACTATCAGCAGTGCTCCCAGCAGGTATACCAACTCACCGAATTGGATGTTCCAGAATATTTCTCGGGAGGGCATCTGGCACCTCCTTTACGCTTCCATCCACACTCTTCCGCCTTACATCTCTCCGTGATGACCGAGCGCAATCGTTCTTTCTCGTTCAGACGTGCGTCGTGCGCGTCTGCTATGCTTTCGCTGCGGCCGTCTCGAGCCGGGCGTAGACCGGGTTGCCCTTGCTCCGGTACCACCAGCGCATGTACTGCGCCAGGGGCTCCCAGGACCAGGTCGCGGGTACGCAGGTGACGCCGTGCTCTTCGAGGAGCGCCAGCAGGAAGTCCAGGTCCGTCTTCTTGCACGCCAGGCGGTCGGTGCGGTCCACGATCAGCACGTCGAAGGCGGTGTCCGAAAGCAGCGCGATGAGCCCGGGCCTGTTGAGGCAGTCGCCGGCCCAGCCGATGTCCTCGTGCACGTCGACGAGCTCCCACTTGTGAGCCTCAGCACAGCTACAAATGCGACCCTTCTGGCCGTCCGGCCTCGTCCACTTCTTGCCCATCTCCTCGAAGTCCTGCCTGACGTACCCCACGGCACGTGGCCGCTCCTGCCAGATGGTCTGCGGGGCGCCCAGGCTGGTCTTCTCGCCGGTTGGAGTCCCTGTCATCGTTGTCATCGCTCTCACCTTTGCCCTTTCCGTTTCTGTCCTGGTTTTCATCCCACCTAGAAGGTACGGCACGATGCCCAACCCTGTCGTCCGCCGCGAGCGCCGACTTTCGGTAGGCATTTTGGCCTGGGTTTGGAGGGTGACAGTGCGCCATCAGGTCGACGCTTTCGGTAGTCGCAACACGTGTAACCGCCCTGATTGCGCACCGCTTGCGTAGGACGAAGGAGCAAGATTACGCAGTTGGCGCAGTCCCGCTAGGTATGTTTAGCGGATGACAATCAGTAGTCCGGCGACTGGCGGCTGAGGGCCGTTTGCCTGTAATCTGTAGGTGGATACTTGCGCCGTCGCGGCGTCAGGAGAGGAAAAGGATGGACAAGATCCGCATTCTCATAGCCGATGACCACACCCTTGTGCGCGAAGGCACGCGCGAGCGACTGGAACGCGAGGAGGACTTCGAGGTGGTGGGCGAGGCGGCGGACGGAGAAGAAGCGGTCAGGCTGGCGCAGCAACTGAAGCCAAACGTCGCCATCATTGACATCGCCATGCCGAACCTCAATGGCATCGAGGCGACGAAGCAGATCAAGGCCAATCAGCCTGCCACGTCCATTCTCGTGCTCAGCGCCTACGACAACGACCAGTACATCTACGCCGTTCTGGAGGCCGGCGCCAGCGGTTACCTCCTGAAGAACGTCCGCGGGGCGCAGCTCGTCGACGCCATCCGCGACGTGAGCGCGGGCGAAGTCGTCCTCGACCCGCACGTGGCGCGAAAGGTCGTCCAGTGGTTCTCGTCGATGAGCCGCGGAAAAAGCGTCGTCGAGGGCCTGCCGGAACACTTCAGTGAGCGGGAGCTGCAGGTGCTGAAACTGGCGGCAAAGGGCATGAGCAACAAGGAGATAGCGGCGCAGCTTGCTCTGAGCGTGCGTACTGTCCAGTCGCACCTGGGCAACATCTTCGACAAGCTGGGCGTTAGCTCGCGCACGGAGGCGGTGCTGCGCGCCCTTAAGGAAGGCTGGATCTCCCTGGAGCACGTATCGCCGGGTGACTTGCCGAAATGATGCACGCACTTGCCAGGGCAAGAGCAATGCTCAGCGTGCCCCCACGTCAGAAACCATCATGGGCGGTACTTAGGGAGCCGCATTTCTGGATACTGATCGCCATCATCACTTGCGGCACCATTTTCTACTACGCCGATTCCTTTCCCATCATCAATTCGCTCGAATCAGGTCTGCATATCGACTTCGCCCGTCGCTCCGTCCACCGCATTCTGTCCATTCTGCCCGTGGCCTACGCGGCCTTCGTGTTCGGACTGCCGGGCGGGCTGACCGCCACGACCGTCATCACGGCGCTGCTCCTGCCGCGCGTCTTCATCTCCTCGTCCGACCCTGAAGAGGCGGCGATCGAGGTCGCCGCGTTCGCCTTGATCGGCGCCTTCGTGAGTTGGCTGATCGACGTCCAGAACAGGGAAAAGACGCAGCACAGGAGGACCATCGCGTCTCTGGAGTGGACGCAACGCGAGCTGCGGTCGCACATCGAGGCGGTGGAGAACGAAGAGCGGCGGCTTTCGACCATCAACGCGGTCCTAAGCGTCGTCGCGGAGTCCCTGGACCTGCGCCAGATGCTGCACCATGCCATGGACAAGGTGCAGGAGGTCATGCGGGTCGAGAAATGGCTCCTCTATCTCCTCGACGAGGACTCCGATGAGTTGACACTCGAGGCCTATCACGGCGTGTCGAGTGAATTTACGGAGCTGGCGAAAAGGATACGCGTGGGCGAAGGCCTGAACGGGCGCGTCGCCCAGTCGGGCGAGCCCCTGGCGACGAAGGACCTCTCTATCAGCCACTTCCTTTCCAGCGAGATCGGCTTGCGCGAGAACGTGCGTTCGCAGCTTACGGTTCCTATCAAGTCGAAAGGGCGAGTTCTGGGCACCTTCTGCGCCGCCACGAGCGAGCTGCGCGAGTTCGCGCCGGAAGAGATCGAGCTGGCGGTGGCCATCGGCAACGCCATCGGCGTCGCCGTCGAGAACGCGCAGCTATATGAGAAGGAGCGCGCCACGCTGGAGCAGTTGCGCCAATCGGAGGAGAGCTACCGCGGCCTGTTCGAAAACGCCACCGGCGCCATCGAAGTCCACGACCTGAACGGCAAGATCGTTAACGCCAACAAGGCGTTCGAGAAGCTGACGGGCTACACCGGCAAAGAGCTGGAAGGGCTGGACGTCACCAACTTCTTAAGCCCCAAGGACGTCAAAGCGGTCGAGGCGCTACTCAGGGCGCAATACCGGGGAGATCCCGTGGAGAGCCTGGTTGAGTTCCCTCTGACACGGCGGGACGGCTCGGAGACCATCGTGGAACTGATGCCCAGCCTGATCATCCGCAATGGGCGACCCGTGGGCGTCCAGTCGATCGTCCGCGACGTCACTGAGCAGCGGCGGATGCAGGAGAACCTGCGCTACTACGTCTCGCAGGTGCTGAAGGCGCAGGAGAGCGAGCGCCTGCGCATCGCCCGCGAGCTCCACGACGACACCGCCCAGGCGCTCACCGGCGTCTCGCGACGGTTGGACATGCTGTCTTCCAGCGGAACCGACATACCGCCCGATATCGCGCAGCGCCTCGACGAGCTCAGGGAGCAAACGGACACGATCCTGGACGGCGTCCGGCGATTCAGCCAGGACCTGCGACCGCCCGTCCTCGACGACCTGGGCCTGCTGCCGGCGCTGAAGTGGCTGCTCATCGCCCTCGAGGAGCAGGACGGGATCGAATCCAACACGCGGATACTCGGCGAGCCGCGTCGCCTGCCGCGCGACGCCGAGCTGGCGCTGTTCCGCATCGCTCAGGAGGCGTTGAGCAACGTCAGGAAGCACTCCCACGCCTCGGCGGTCGAGCTGACGCTGGACTTCCGCAATGACAGCATCGCTGTGACGGTAGCGGATAACGGCAACGGATTCGAGCTGCCGCCGGCCACCGGCGACCTCGCGGCTTCGGGCAAGCTCGGCCTGATTGGGATGCAGGAGCGCGCGCGGCTCCTCGGCGGGACGATCGACATGGGATCGAAGCCCGGCGAGGGGACCAAGGTCGTCGTGACCGTTCCCGGCTAGCGGCGCAGAGGTTCTCCTGGACAACCGCCTCTAGGCTATCTGAGAATCCCCGAGAGTCAGGAACCAGTTGTGCAGGTCGTAGGCGGTGTTCGCCTCTTCGGCGTGCGAACGCACTAGCAGGTGCAGCGGATGCGGCTCCAGGAACTTCGGCGGCATCCAAAAGCCCGAGGCGCGGAATAGGCGGAACTCGTCCGTGTGACGCAGGGAGAGCGTGGCGAGCATGTCCAGGTCCAGGTCCCGGAAGTAGGCGCCGGCGTGGTCGATGAGCAGGCGGCCGGCGGCGCGACCCTCACCGCTCGCCTCGACGATCAGGTCGACGATCAGCCCCGCCGAGAAACGGCCGAGCGGCGCCGCCCGCAGGACGATCAGCGCGCGCACCTTCCCCTCCGACCTGGCGGCAAAGGCGGCGTACTCGCGGCCCGGCGCTTCGAAGTAGCGCCAGTTTAGGTAGGCGGAGTCGCGGACGACGATCAGCGGCGTGCGGTTCTGGACTCGACGCCAGAACACTGCGAAAGGCTCGTCGAACTCCGTGACCTGGTCTATTGCCAGCCCCGGCACGTCCCTCTGCTTCGCGGAGGGTGGTGTGCGCCAGACCACGCGCGCAATCGACGCTGTCCTGGCGAGGACCCGGCTGCCCGTCGTCTTCATCGCCAACGTCTCGGGCTTCAGCGGTCGAATGAGCAGCGAAAGCGACGCGATCTCCTTGAACCCGCCCTGGTTCACGAGGACCGGCAGCGAGGCGTCGTCGGGGAAGGCGTAGCTGAAGGCGATCTTCTCCTCCGCGGCTGCGGCGTCGAGCTTACGCAGGAGGTCGAGAGGGATGCCGCGGCCCTGGAAGTCGGGGTCGATCAGTGGATTCAGGGCGAGTCCGGCAGTGACCGGCTTCCCGGAAAGCCTCACGCCGACGGGGATCATCGCGGCCTGCGCTATGAGCCGGCTCGTCGCTGTGTCGCGAGCAACGACGCCGATGGCCGGGCCAGCAGGTCCGCGCTGTAGCTGCCAGTCGAGGTTGGACTCGTTCGCCTCGCCTTCGGGCGAAAGCCGCTGCATCAGCTCCAGGCAGGCGGGGGAGTCTTCCGCCGAGTATCGGCTTGAGGTCCAGGCTTCCTCGTTGGTCACGGCGTCGCTCCCAGTCCCGCAGGTTCAGCGCCGGTATTATAGCATGGCAATGAGGAAGCAGCCGCAAGCCTCGTCGTCTTCCGGCTGTCGTTGATTCTTTATGCCGACCGGTGCCATACTCGCGACGGGTCTGCTTCAAAGAAAGGGGCATTCGATGGACTACCAGGACCTGCTTTACGAAAAGGAAGGCGCAATCGCCACCATCACTCTCAACCGGCCCGAAGCGCTGAACGCGATCTCGCTGCCGATGCTAAGCAGCCTATCCAAAGCATTGCGGGACGCCGACGCCGATGAGGCCATTCGGGTCATCGTCATGACGGGCGCAGGCCGCGGCTTCTGCGCCGGCCTCGACCTCAAGGTCATGTTCGGCGCCGGCACGAGCGGCGCGCCGCTTGGCCTTCGCTTCGATCTTCCGAACA
Source organism: Dehalococcoidia bacterium (assembly GCA_022865685.1). Taxonomy (GTDB): domain Bacteria; phylum Chloroflexota; class Dehalococcoidia; order DSTF01; family JALHUB01; genus JALHUB01. The sequence continues at coordinate 13,158 of JALHUB010000098.1, forward strand.
GCCCGCCGATGGTCCTCCGCACGACGGACAAGCCGGTTATCTGCTCCCTCAACGGCCCTGCCGCCGGCTACGGGTTCGATCTCGCGCTCGGCTGCGACATGCGCATCGCTTCGGACAAGGCGCGGATGGGCGCGATCTTCACGCGTCGCGGCATCCTGCCGGAGAGCGGCGGCGCCTGGATGCTGCCCCGTCTCCTCGGCTGGGCGAAGGCGGCAGAGATCGTCTTCCGCGGCCGCATGATCGACGCGCCGGAAGCGCTGGCGCTCGGCCTGGTGAACACCGTCGTGCCCCACGAGCGACTGGCGGAAGAAACGCGCGCCTGGGCGGAAGAGATAGCCGGAAACGCGCCCCTGGCCGTCCAGGCGGCGAAACGGCTAATGCGCCTGGCGATGGAGGAGAGCTTCGAGGCGAACGTCCACCACGCCTATCTGCAGCTCCTGCCGCTCTTCGGCACGGAGGACTTCAAAGAAGGCGTAAGCGCTTTCCTGGAGAAGCGCCAGCCGAAGTTCCAGGGGCGCTAGCGGCCCCGGACGCTTGCGACCACTGATGGGCCGGTCAGTTGCCCCGGCTGTAGACTCCGATTAGCTCCCCCTGAGCCAGGATGTCCCCCGCCATCGCTTGCAGGAGTTGGCTCTTCGACAGGCCGGGGGAAGCGTCGAGCCTGTAGTCGATGGCGTAGAGGCGGAAGAAGTAGCGATGGGCGCCGCTCGGCGGACAGGGGCCCGTGTAACCCATTACGTTCGCCCCATTCTTCCCGTTGGTCCCGCCCTGCGACGGCCTTTCGTCGGTCGAAACGCCCTCGGGCAGGCCACGCAACGTCGGAGGAAGATCGTAGATGACCCAATGCACGAATTCCCCCGACGGCGCGTCCGGGTCGTCGACGATTAGAGCCAGGCTTTGAGTGCCTTCCGGCGGCTGCCCCCACTCGAGCGGCGGTGAAACGTTCTCGCCGTCGCAGGTGTAGTTGACCGGTATCGATTCGCCGTCGGCGAAAGCGGTGCTGACGAACGAAATCGCTTCCTGGCCAGCTCCCTCCGTTGCGATGACCGCCGGAAGCGAGAGTGTCGGAGTAGGTGAAGAAATCCGATCATTCACGCCGCAGCCGAGCGCGACGACGGCCACGATGCCGATGAGCAGAGAAACGAGCATATTCTTCATCGCCAGACCTCCCGTGCATTTCTCTCCGCGGTGCCATGCTCATTGTACACGTATCTGTCTTGTCACGCCCTCTGTGAGAGGCGGCTGGACAGTGGTATGCTATGGCGTGCCGTCGGCAGGACGGTCGGAGAGGGACGGATGGCTCCAAAGAAGGCGGCAACCGAAATGCCAGCGAAGCGAAGGCACGGGCGTCGCAGGCAGAGCGGTGGGCAGCGCGCGGGTTCGATTATCCTGCGCTTCATCGTGCCCGCGACCTTTACCGTGGCCGCGGTGGCGTTGCTCGTCACGTTCTGGACGGGTCGAGAGGCGGAGGCGCCGGAGCTGCGCGCCGCCATCGTCGACCAGTTGGGTCTCAACGAACCGAACCCTGAGTTCGCGCAAACCGCGACGAGCATGCTCGAGCAGGCCGGCTACACTGTCGACTACTACCCGCCCGAGCAGGTGACCGTCGATTTCTACCGGCAACTCCCAAAGCAGAACTACCTTCTCATCATCTTCCGCGTGCACATCGCCCGCTTCGACGAGCAGAGCCTGACGATGGAGGACCCGGTGCGCCGCCAGGCTATCCTGGATGCGTTCGCAAGCGGCGCGTTCCTGTTTACCTCCGAGCAGTACGACAAGACGAAGTACCCCGAGGACCGGGAGAAGCTGCGTCTGTTCCAGGTGCGCAACCTCTCCGGCTCCGGCGACACCCGCTACTTCGGGATCACGCCGCGATTCATCCAATCGATGGCGGGCAGCTTCGACAAGACGGTCATCGTCTTGATGGGATGCGACGGCCTGCTCTTCGACGGCACGGCGCAGGCGTTCGTCGACAAGGGCGCGGGTGCCGTCGTCGGCTGGAACAGCCTCGTCTCCGCGCCGCACACGGATAAGGCCACGCAGACTCTCCTACAGAAGCTCATCTCCGAGAGGCTGTCGCTGAGCGAGGCGGTAAAGCGGACGATGTCGGAGGTCGGGTCCGAACCCGGCTACAACAATACCCTGAAAGTATACCCGCAGGACGCCGAAGACCGGACGCTGCCGCGCGCCTAGCGGACCTCGTCGGGCAGCCCTCCGGCCGTTGCGCGGGCTCGCCGCGGGCTGCGTCGCAGGAGGGCGCGCGGCGACGGCAGCGCGACCCGAGCGATCTCCACCGTGAATGCCCCAAAGAGGGCGCAGTTCAGCGCCGCGACGCCTATCGTGAAGGGCGAGCCGATCCAGCGCCCGGAGAAAGCGTGGACCGGCGGCGCCACGACCGCCAGGTTGAAGAAAAAGGCCACCGATGCGACGGCGTACAGCGCGCGCCACCGCTTCTCGGCGACCGCGACCGGCAGCATGAAGGCCAAGAACGGGTAGAGATAGCGGTCATGCGTCGACACCGGCAGGAGATAGAAGGCGAATGCTAGGTAGGCGGCCGCGATCAGGGCACCGCGAAGGTTCGCGCGGGCGTGGAGATAGAGGAGCCCCAGAAAGCCGGCCGAGACGGTGAGCAGGTAGCCGAGCATTCGGTACGTGACGAAGCTGAAGACGGCCTGGTCAGGCTTCGGGTGCAGCGTCACGTCGGCGAACCACCAGGCGTTCCACGCCTCCGCTGAAAGGCGCTGGTAGTCGGCGTTGAACAGCCGATTGTACACCCGCACGAGGTTTGCCGCCTCGCCGTGCAGGAGCCAGGGCCCCAGGCCCACCAGCCACACTCCCGCGACCGTCGCCAGCCCGGGGAGTAGCGCGCGGGCATTTCGTCGCCACGTTGGGTAGAGGAGCACCGGCAGGATGATTATCGGGTGCGGCTTGATGAGGAAGCCGGCAGCCCAGACGCCGAAGGCGAGCTTCGTCCGGCCGCGCGCGGCAAAGAACAGCGCCAGCAGCATCGCCAGCGTGACCGCGGAGTCCGTCTGCGACCACACTGCCGAGTCGTAGAGCACGGCGGGCTGGAAGGCGACGACCGCCGCCGCGCCGAGTGCCATCGCCCGCACACGAGGCAGGCGCATCTCTTCGAACAGCGAGCGGCTGACAGCGTACGTCGCGACGATCAACGCCAGGTCGAAGAGGACGGGTGGCGCCTTGACCAGCAGGTGCAGCCGGAACACCTCGTGCCCGTAGCCGCCGCCGATGACGCCGTAAACAAGCGTGAGCAGCCAGAGGACGTAGTGGTACCCCACGTAGTCGGTGTCGCTCGTGCGAAAGACATTGAGCAGGTCGTGCTGGTGGATGGCCTGCATCCAGTCCTTCCAGCAGCCCTCGTCGCTGAAGTCGTTGGGGAGGTATGCCCAGAGGGGCGTGAGCGCCAGGCGGACGATCAGGGCGGCGGCCAGGAGGATCGCCAGAGGATAGTAGGACCGAACGATGCGGCGGGCGCGGGCGGGGAGCACCACTCAGCCTCCTCTAAGGTTCATGATAGCAAAGACGGAGGGCCCCGTGTGGCTTGTGCGCCCTGAATCTACGGCGAAGCGCGTTATGCGGCAGGAAGGTCAATCGACGACGGAAACGGTCCTGTTCACGATTGGCCACTCCACGCGGCCCATCGAGGAGTTCCTCGCCCTATTGGAGGCGCACGGCATCCGCAGGGTCGTCGACGTGCGCACGGTGCCGCGCTCGCGTCGAAACCCTCAGTTCGGCATCGTCGTGCTGCCGGAGAACCTGGCAGGCGCGGGCATCGACTACGCGCACATGCCATCGCTCGGCGGGCTGCGCCGTCCGCGAGGCGATTCAGCGAACACGGGCTGGCGGAACGCCTCCTTCCGCGGCTACGCCGACTACATGCAGACGCCGGAGTTCGAGCAAGCACTGGAGGAGTTGGTGGTGCTGGCCCGCGAGCAATCTACGGCCGTCATGTGCGCCGAAGCGGTGCCCTGGCGATGCCATCGCTCGCTCATCGCCGACGCCCTGATGATTCGGGGAGTGACGGTGAAGCACATCATGAGCCCGACCAGCGCGCAGCCGCACCGAATGACGCCGTTTGCACGCGTCGACGGGACGCGAATCAGCTATCCTGCATCCTAACCGCTTTCTGCTCGGTTCAACCGCTCGTTAAGGCGCTCCCCGGTGCTGTTGAGCGCCCTTCGGCCGTCCGAGAATAATCTAGAGCCATTTTCACCGCCGCGAACTGATGCAACGTGCGCATGAAACGATGGGAACTGAGGTAGGCGACCGATGTTCGGGATAAAGTCCGCGCGGCGTCGCGCCCTGCTAGCGAGCGTCGTGATGCTGGTTCTCCTCGGCACGGTGGGCGGAGTGGCAGCCTGGCGCACGCATAGCGATGGCTCGACGCTCGACCGCGTGGACAAGCGACTCGCCATCGTCACCGACCTCGACAACGCACGCTCCTACACGTTGCTCAGCGCCACCCAGCTCGCCGCTGCGCTCCTGGCGAACGACTCCTCGTCTCTGGAGAAAACCTTCACTGATGCCGACCTCGTCGTCGAAGAGAGCCTGCGCAACGCCCGCACCAATCTCGCTGCGACGGGGAATGATATCGAAGCGGCACGCCTGGACACCGTCATCGCCCAGATCGACGAGTGGCAGTCGAAGACCGGCGGCTTCCTGGCCATGGGCGACGCAACCTCGCAGCAGGAGAGACTGCAGATGGGGCAGCAGTACATACCCGCGCTCTGGCCCCAATTCAGGGACACGATGGAGCAGCTCGCGCGGCTGAGCGAGAGCCAG